>NZ_JBHVEG010000053.1:0-36689 GCF_042802395.1 Promicromonospora sp. NPDC057488 | reverse complement strand
GGTGTTGATCGCGCCGCTCGGGCGGTCGGCGCGGCGGCCGTTGCCGCCGCGGTACCCGCGGTCGCCCCGGCCGCGCCCGCGGCCTCGTCCGCCGTGGTCTCCGGGGCGGTTGCCGCCGCGCCCGGACCGGAACGCGGCGGTCAGGTCGGGGTTGATGGGCGGGTTGGTGCCGGGGTCGGTCGGGTCGACGTGCCCGGCGTACAGGTCGAGCATGCGGGGCTTGCCGCGCGGTTCGGGCGACGACATGAGCACGTGCTGCCACAGGGGCACGGGCCGCCGCTCGGAGACGACGACGGCGGTGTCGCCGCGGACCATCTCCAGCCAGTCGCCGAACTCCTCGGCGTTGGACACGGTGGCGCTCAGGGAGACGAGCTGCACGTCGTCGGAGAGGTGGATGATGACCTCTTCCCAGACGGGGCCGCGGAAGCGGTCGGCCAGGTAGTGCACCTCGTCCATGACGACGTACGCGAGCCCGTCCAGGGTCGAGGACCCGGCGTAGAGCATGTTGCGCAGCACCTCGGTGGTCATCACGACCACGGGTGCCTCGCCGTTGATGGTGGAGTCGCCGGTGAGCAGGCCGACGTTCTCGGGGCCGTGCCGGCGTACCAGGTCGGCGTACTTCTGGTTGGACAGGGCCTTGATCGGCGTCGTGTAGAACGCCTTGCGTCCGGAGGCCAGCGCGAGGTGGACCGCGAACTCGCCGACGACGGTCTTCCCGGCCCCCGTGGGGGCCGCGACCAGGACGCCTCGGCCCTGTTCCAGGGCCTCGCAGGCGGCGACCTGGAAGTCGTCGAGCTCGAACCCGATGACCTCCCGGAAGAGGGTCAGTTCCGGGTGCTCAGCCGCCGAACGGCTCTGGGACCGGAAGGCCGAGTACCGCTCGGCGGGGCTCAGGTCGTTCATGGTGCACAGCCTACGGTCCCTGTGTGACACAGCGGTATGACACCGCCGTGCGACACGGGGACCGCAGGCCGTCAGACCTCAGGCCGTCAGACCTCGACCTCGGCCAGCCGCTTCTCCACGCGCCTGTCGTGCAGCAGCGCCACCCCGACGGCGGCGAAGTACAGCACGCAGATCGGCAGCGCCACCAGGACCATGGTGAGCGCGTCCGGCGTGGGGGTGATGATCGCGGCGAACGTGAAGGCGACCAGGATCGCCCACCGCCAGCCGCCCAGCAGCCCCTTGCCCGTCATCAGGCCCGCGAAGTTCAGGCCCACGAGCAGCACCGGGGACAGGAACGCGAGCCCGAACGCGATCAGGAGCCGCATCACCAGCGACAGGTACTCCTGCGCGTTGGTGAACGCGGTCGCGTTGTCCGGCAGGAAGCCCGACAGGATCTGGATCGCGTGCGGGAACACGAGCCAGGCCATGTACGCGCCACCCAGGAACAGCGGGAACGCCGCACCGACGAACCCGTACGCGTACTTCTTCTCGTTCCTGTTCAGGCCGGGCGTGATGAACGCCCACACCTGGTACAGCCACCACGGGCAGGTGAGGAACACGGCAAGGAACAGCGACGACTTGATCTTCAGGTCCAGTGCCGCCATCGGCCCGGCGAAGTTGAGGGTCATCTCGTTGCCGCGCATCTCCTCCGCCACGACCAGGGGTCGCTGCAGCAGGACGAGCAACGGGTCGTACAGCAACCACCCCAGGATCGCGCCCACCACCAGGCCGAGCGCGATCAGGACGAACCTCTTGCGCAGCTCGAGCAGGTGCTCGAGCAGTGGCATCCGACCGTCGGACGCCCGTCTCGTTCGTGCCACCGATCAGGCCTTGGGGATGTCGCGGTCCTTGTGGTCGATCAGGCCGGGGGTCGACCCCGTTCCTGAACCGGTACCCGTCCCGGTGGTGCTCGAGTTGGTCGCGGTGCCCGGCGCGTTGTCGGCAGCGTTGCCGTCGTCGTTCTTGTCGTCGCGCAGGTCCTTGACCTCCTTCTTGAAGATCTTCATCGACTGTCCGACGCTCTTGGCCAGGCCCGGCAGGCGGCTGGACCCGAAGAGCAGGAGGACGACGACGAGCAGGACGATCCAGTGCCACGGTTGCATTGCGCCAGCCATGGTTACTCCTTACGGTGCGGTGCTGATTGTGGTGCGGATATGCCCGATCCTACGCGGATCCGGGGGGCGAATTGGTAGCCCCCCGGTAGACGGCAGGTAGCGACACCCGCCACGGCGGGCCGGAAACCCCCGGAACGACGAGCGGGACACCACGGGCGGGGTGTGATTACTCGTTGAACTGCTTCCACTTCTGCCACGTCGCCACGTTCCGTGCTCGCCGCGCGTCCCGCCGGCCCGCACGCGCCACCCGCTGCGCGTGGACGCGCTGGTAGTGGATCGTGACGTCGTCGAACAGGCTCGGCCCGGCGTGCTGTGTGCTCGCCGCCTCCCGTGCCTGGTCGGACAGCTCCTGCAACCGGTCGGCGGACTCCCCGAACCGTTGCGAGGCCCGGCCCAGCTCCTCCAGGAGCCCCTTGGCCGATCGCCACAGAGAACGGGCCAGAAAGAACGCTCCGACGAGGGCCCCCACGATCAGGAGGGTCCATACCCAGAACCACATGGTCGCCCAGCCTAGTGGTGATCGGGCGATGTGGCTGCGTCGCGCCCGCCTTCGCCCGCCTCACCCGCCCCGTACAGCGCCAGCGCCTCGCTCGCGCTGCCCGCGACGTCGTCCGCCAGGACCGCCGGCGAGACCGAACGCACCAGCGGCGCCAGCCGCACCAGGGAGCTGCGCAACCACCCCGGGTTCGTCACGCGCAGCGTCACCTCGAAGTCCCCGTCGGGCAGGTTGCGCACGGACTCGACCGGCACCTCCTCCGCGAACCACCGCGCCCGCGGCGCGAACCGGATCGTCGCCAGCGGCGACGAACCACCCGCGAACAGCGCCGCGAAGTCGATCTCCGCGCCCGACTCCCCCGGGTGCGCCTGCACCGGCACGTCCGTCTCGACGGCCTCCAGGATGCGGTCCACCCGGAACGTACGGGGCGCGTCCGCGCGGTAGCACCACGCCGCGAGGTAGGCGAACTCGTCCTGCGTGTGCAGCCGCACCGGGTCCACCTCCCGCTCGCTGACCACGTCCGACGACGTCACGTACCGGATCCGCAGCCGGTGCCGGTTCGTCAGCGCCGACGAGATCGCCGCCACGACCTGCCGGTCCCCGCCCGGTGCGAGCCGCACGTCCACGGCGCTCGCGGCCTCACCGGTGGCGTCGGTGAGCTTGCCCAGGGCGGACTCGACGACGGCGGAGCGCGCCGGGTCGGCCTGGACGGCGTCCGTGGCCTTCATGGCCCGCAGCGCCGCGACCAGCGCGACCGCCTCACGGGTACCGAGCCGCAGGGGCCGCGTCATGCCGCGCGCCTCGGTCAGGTGCACCACGCCGCGGTCGATGGAGGCGGCGTCGAAGTCGATCAGGTCGTCCGGCCAGTACCCCGGGGTGCCGGACACCCACAGCGCGTCGACGTCCTTCTGGATCTGCGCGGGGGTGGTGCCGAACCGGCCCGCGAGGTCGGCCACGGACACGGGCCCGGCGCCGTCGAGGTAGGCGACGATGCCGAGCAGGCGCAGCAGGCGGTCGTCGGCGCGCTCAGCCATGGGAGGCCTCCGTGGGTGCGGTACGGGTGGTGGCGGAGGTGGCGCTCGCGGGCCCGACCGGGCCGACCGATCCGGGTGGGTTGCCGAGCGCGGCCGCGGCTCTCAGCCGCCGGATCGTCTCCTCGCGGACGGCCTCGGGTTCCAGGACGACGAGCGCGGCGCCGTACCCGGCGGCCTCGGACGCCATGCCGGTCAGGGACCGGTAGGGCACCTGCAGGACGTCCCACCCGGCGGGGTCGCCGGCCAGGGCGCCGGCGGTCGCGGTGAGCTGCGTGTCGTAGGTGGTGCGTTCGCCGTCGGGCACGGCCTTGGCGCGGGCGCGCAGCGCGCTGGCCCGTTCGGGGCGGACGGCGACGACGGCCTGCCGCATCTCGCCGTGGGTCTTGCCGAGCATGGCGTCGGTCTCGAAGTCGGGGACCTCGAAGGCGCCGGCGGGTCCGGTGACGCGCACGCGGGACTCGATGCGGGTCATGCGGAACACCCGGGGCGCCTGCCGGTCGCGGTCGAAGCACATGAGGTACCAGCCGCCGTCGCGGGCGGCGATGCGCCACGGTTCGACGTGCCGGACGAGCACGGCCCCGTTGTAGGCGGCGCGGTAGCTGAACGTGACCACGCGGCGGGCCTCGATGGCCTCCATGAGGGGCCCGTAGGCGTCGCCGACGGCCCGCACGGACGGCGCGAGACCGGCCAGGGCGTCGGCCGACGGGTCCCCCGCCCCGGCGGCGCGCAGCTTGACCATGGCGCGCGTGATGTCGGTCTGCAGCGTCTTGTCCTGCCAGAACTGCGCGGCCAGGGACAGCACGCCCAGCTCGGCGGGCGTGAGGTCGACCGGCGGCAGCGCGTAGGCGTCCTGGTCGATGCGGTACCCGAGCTCGTCGGTGTGCCCGCCGGTGCCGACCGTGACCACGGGGATGCCCAGGGCGCGCAGCATGTCCTTGTCCCGCTCGAACATCCGCTCGAACGCCTCGTCGCTGGGCGCGTCGGAGTAGCCGGCCACGGCGGTACGCACCTGTTGCTTGGTCATGGCGGCGTTCGTGTTCACGAGCGCGATGACGAGGTTCAGGAGGCGCTCGGCCGGATTCAGCCCGGAGCTGGGCGCCTGGTTCGACGGCGTGCCGGATGACGCACCGGGTGGCACCGTGGGAGATGAGGTGGGGGGCAGGTCGCTGGACATCAGGACAACGGTATCGGGCGGTAACCTCCACCGTGTGATGACGTGGCGGATCGGGACCGTGATTTCCACAGGCAAGTCGTGGCGAGGAGCCCTCGAGCTCCAGGTGACGCTCGACCGGCCCCTGCCCGGGGACGGCGCGACCGGACCGCTGACGGTCCGGGCCCTGGCCTACACCGACCTCGTCGGTGAGCCCGCCGTCGGCGACGCGCTGCTGCTGAACGTGTCCGCGCTGGCCCGCGGCCTCGGCACCGGCGGGTACGCCCTCGTCGTCGGCCCGGCCGCACCCGGCACCATGCTCCCGGCCGACCCCGCCGTGGGACCCGGCCACCTCGTCAAGGCCCGGTACACGCCCCTGCAGACCATGGTGCTCGGCGTCGACGAGCAGGAGTCGCCCCACCACGCCACCCTGGCCGACGCCGACAGCCTCGACGGCATGCCCGTCGTCGTCGCCGACCTGCACTCCGCCCTGCCCGCCGTCGTCGCCGGGCTGCGCCACGCCGCCGCCGCGGCCGGACGCGACCCCGGCGACCTCAAGGTCGCCTACGTCATGACCGACGGCGGCGCCCTGCCCGCCGCGTTCTCCCGCACCGTCGCCGCCCTGCGCGACACCGGCTGGCTCAGCACCTGCGTCACCGTGGGCCAGGCCTACGGCGGCGACCTCGAGGCCGTCACCGTGCACACCGGCCTCCTGGCCGCCCGGCACGTCGCCGGGTGCGACGTCGCCGTCGTCACCCAGGGACCCGGCAACCTCGGCACCGGCACCCGCTGGGGCTACTCCGGCGTCGCCGCCGGCGAGGCCGTCAACGCCACCGCCACCCTCGCCGGCCGCCCCGTCGCGTCCCTGCGCGTCTCCGGCGCCGACCCCCGCGACCGCCACCTCGGCGTCTCCCACCACTCCCTGACCGCCTACGGCCGCGTCGCCCTCGCCCCCGCCGACGTCCCCGTACCCGTCCCCACCGCCGACGTCGAGAACCTGCCCGCCTGGGGCGCACCCCTGACCGGCCGCGTCCACGACCAGGCCCGCACCCTCGCCGACACCACACCGCACACCCTCGTCGACGTCCCCGCCGACACCACCCTCCTCGACACCCTGCGCACCTCCCCCGCCGGGCTGCGCACCATGGGCCGCGGCCTCGACGCCGACCCCGCCTCCTTCGTCGCGGCCGCCGTCGCGGGCGTCCACGCCCACCAGCTCACCACCGGATGACGCACAGGACACACGACAGGACGCACGACGACGTGCACGACGGGAAGCAGCACCGGATGCCACAGCCGACACCACGCACCGCACCCCGAGCACGCCTCGCCCTGATCTGCCTGCTCGTCGTCGTCGCAGTGCTCGGCGCGGCCACCGCCACCCCCTGGACCACCGGCACACCCCGGCTGCCCACCGTCGAGATCTCCCAGGCCCCACCGTCCCAGCCCGTCGCCTCCGGCACCCCCGAAGCACCCCCCGGCCAACGAACCGAATCGGCCGACAACCGCTGGATCGTCCTGGTCCTCGTGACCCTCGTCGGCCTGCTGATCGCCGTCCTGCTCACCCTCGCCGTCCGCAAGCTCCTCGACATCCGCCGAGAACCCACCGACACCGACCCCGACACCCTCGCCGCCGGCACCAGCACCGACATCCTCGGCGACGACATCGACCTCCCCGAGCTGCAGGACGCCGTCACCCGCGCCCTCGCCCACCTCGAAGGACACGCCCGCCCCCGCGACGCCGTCGTCGCCGCCTGGGTAGCCCTCGAAGAAGCAGCAGAACGCGCCGGCACCCGCCGCGACCCCGCCCAGACCCCCACCGAGTTCACCAGCACCGTCCTGGCCGCCACCCCCGCACCACCCGACGCGACCGCCCGCCTGCGCACCCTCTACCAGCGCGCCCGCTTCACCGACCGACCCGTCGACACCACCGCCGTCACCCAGGCCCGCACGGCGCTCGCGGACATCGCACGCACGCTCGACGTCGACCGATCTGGCACCGACCGATCTGGCACCGACCGGCCCGACGCCGAGCCCGGAGAGGAGCCCCGAGGCCGATGAACCGGCACTGGAACTGGCGGCGACTCGTCGCGATCACGGTCACCGCCGGGATCGTCGCCGGCGGGCTCGCCTTCTGGCAGGTCATCGACCCCTGGCACGCCGCCGCGGCCACGGCCGTCACCGCCGCCCTGGCCGCCCTGTGGGCCAGGACCGAGAACACCGTCGCCGACCCCGAGTGGCCCCACGTCGTCACCGAGGCCCGCGCCGGCGGACGGCACGACGTCTCCGACCTGAGCTGGTCCACCTTCACGCGCGACGGGCGCGTCACCGAACGCGTCGTCCGCCGCGTCCGGGCGCTCGCCGCCGAACGGGTCCGTGCCCACGGCGTCGATCCTGCCGACCCGGCCGCGCTGCCCGAGGTAGAACGGCTGCTCGGCGCACGTGTGGTGCGTCAGCTCTCGTCCCGCGAGGCGCCGACGGCCCGGACCCTGCAGACCTGGCTCGACGCGATCGAACGCCTGGGGCCCGCCCCTTCCGCCACCCCCGAGGAGAACCGTGCCTGACCTGAACGAAACCCCGGACGCCCGCACCGGCACGCCTGCCGAGGTCCGCCCGGGCACCACGGACCCCCTGCCCGTCGCCGACGTCGCCGCGCTCGGGGAACAGGTCCTCGCCGAGGTCGGCACCGCCGTCGTCGGCATGCGCGACGCGCTCCAGGTCGCGCTGGCGACCATCCTCGCGGGCGGGCACGTGCTGTTCGAGGACGTGCCCGGGCTCGGCAAGACCCTCGCGGCCCGGTCCCTGGCCGCGGCGCTGGGCCTCGACTTCGCGCGCCTGCAGTGCACGCCGGACCTCCTGCCGGCCGACATCACCGGCTCGTCGGTGTTCGACCCGGCCACCCGCACGTTCGAGTTCCGGCCCGGCCCGGTGTTCACCGGCCTGTTCCTCGCCGACGAGATCAACCGCACCGCCCCCAAGACCCAGTCGGCGCTCCTGGAGGCGATGGCCGAGCGGCAGGTCTCCATCGAGGGCACCAGCCGTGCCCTGCCCAGCCCGTTCCACGTGCTGGCCACGTCCAACCCCGTGGAGTACGAGGGCACCTACCCGCTGCCCGAGGCGCAGCTCGACCGGTTCATGGTGCGCCTCGCCGTCGGCTACCCCGACGCCGACCAGGAGGCCGAGGTGCTGACCCGCCGGCTCGCGCGCCGGCAGGAGGCCGCGCCCGTGCGCCAGGTCGTCGAGCCCGCGACGGTGCTCGCCATGCAGGCCGGCACCGAGGCCGTGCCCGTGGACCCCGACGTCGTGCGGTACTGCGTCGACCTGGCCGCGTCGACCCGCGGGCACACCGCCCTGGAGGTCGGGGCCTCACCCCGCGGGTCGCAGAACCTCGTGCTCCTGGCCCGTGCCGTCGCCGTCCTGGACGGGCGCGACTACGTGCTGCCCGAGGACGTCAAGCGTGTCGCGGTGCCCGTGCTCGCGCACCGCATCACGCTCACCCCGACCGCCTGGGCCTCCGCGACCCGCCCCGAGGACGTCGTCTCCGACCTCCTGCGGGCCGTGCCGACCCCCGCCACGGTCCGGAACGCATGACCGTCGGCGGCGTCATCGTCTCCGACGGCCGCACCTCCCGGGGTGAACGCGCCGACGGGCGCCGCGGCTGGCAGCTCACGTCCGCGTACACCGCGGCCGTCGCCGCCGGCGTCCTCCTGCTCGCCGTGGGCGTGCTCGCCGGGCGGGCCGACCTCGCGCTGATCGGCGTGCCCGGGCTGCTCGCCGCGGCCTGGGCCCGGTCGGGGCGCCCCGGCAGCGTCGTCGGTCCCGGCACCGTCGCCGACGCTGACGACGACGCCGCGGCGGTACCGCGCGGCACCCTCCGGGAGCCCGAGGGCTCGGCCACCGCCGGTGAGCTGATCGCCACGCTCCACGTCGCCCCCGGCGCCGCCGACGTCGTCCACCTGCGCATCGGCGCCGCCGGGCACCGCACCACCGAGGTGGCCCTGCACGCGACACCCGCGCGCGACGTGCCGCTGCGCCTGTCGTCCGTCCGCACCGGGCCGCAGGACACCTTCGCGATCGACCTGCGCGGCTCGCTCCACGCCACCTGGGAGCAGGAACCCGTCCAGGTCGGCGGCACGCGCCGCCTCGTCCTGCCCGCCGCGGCACCGCTCGGCAGGCTGCCCCTCCCGCAGCGGCTGCGCGGCCTCACCGGCCCCCACTCCTCCCGCCGTCTCGGCGACGGCGCCGAGCTGCGCGACATCCACCCCTTCACCCCGGGCGACCGCCTGCGCCGCATCGACTGGCGCACCACCGCCCGCCGCTCCCCCGACCTCGACACCCTCTACGTGCGCCGCACCTACGCCACCGCCGAGGCCACCGCGGTGCTCGTCGTCGACTCCCGCGACGACGTCGGACCCGACCTGCACACCTGGCGCGGGTACGGCACCCTCCGCGTCGACGAACCCACCTCCCTCGACCTCGCCCGGCACGCCGCCGCGTCCGTCGCCCGCGCCCTCGTCGAGGGCGGCGACCGCGTCGGCCTCGAAGACCTCGCCCGCCGACGCCGCCCCCTGCCGCCCGCATCCGGCCGCCGCCACCTGCGCCGCATCGTGCACGGCCTGGCCCTCGCCCACCCCAAGGACCGCGCCTCCGTCCACCGGGTCCGCCCACCCCAGGTCCCCGCCGACGCCATCGTCTACCTCTTCACCACCGTGCTCGACGACGAACCCCTGCACCTCGTGCGCACCTGGCGCGCCAAGGGCCACCCCGTCGTCGTCATCGACACCCTGCCCGACGTCCACCCCGTCACCGAGAGCCACCTCCGCATCGCCTGGCGCATCGCCCGCCTCGAACGCGACGACCGGCTCGCCGCCCTCACCGGGGAGGGCGTACCCGTCATCCGCTGGGCCGGCTCCGCACGCGACCAGGCCACCATCCGGTTCGAGGCCCTCGCCCGCGCCGCCGAACGACACGTCCCCGGACGGACGGGCACCCCATGAACCCCACCCGACCCGCCGACTGGTCCCGCCTCCTGCAGCGGACCCGCCTGCACCTGGCCAACGACCCCACCGCGCGCCCCCTGCCCGAGATCACCGTCGAGACCGGCCCCACCCTGCGCGGCTGGACCCTCCGCCTCGCCCTCCTCGTGCTCGTCCCCACGCTGTTCCTCACCGCCGCCTCCCGCACACCCGAGCTGTCCACCGGGATCGTCTGGACCCTGGCCGGCCTCCTCACGATCCTCCTGACGGCACGCCCCACCCCCGCGACAGCAGCCACCGCCCTCGTCCTGGCGGCCGCGCTCTTCTGGGGCCTGTCCCCGGGCGGGGACGACGGCCAGGCGTTCGACCCGTGGTCCCTCCTCGTCGCACTCCAGGGCTACCTCGTCGCCCGCCTCACCTGGTGGGCCGCCCACGTCCCGCTCCGCGGCCGCGCCGAGATCGCCGCACTGCTCACCGGCTGGCGACGCGACCTGGCCGTCCTGGGCGGCACCGCACTCCTCGCGGCGCTCGCGATGCTCGTGGCCGGGACGACCCTGCCGGGCACCGTCCTGCTCGCCGCCCTCGGCGTCGCCGGCATCGCGTTCGTCGCGCTGGCGACTCACCGCTGACCGCGTGACGATGGACGCGTCCCACCGCCGGCCGGAACAGGAGGACCCCACATGTCCCCGAAGCTGCCCCGCTACACCGTCCCGTCCCTCACCCCCGAGCAGGGGGCCGAGGTCGCCGAGATCCTGCAGCAGCGGCTGCACGCGCTGAACGACCTGCACCTGACCCTCAAGCACGTGCACTGGAACGTCGTGGGCCCCCACTTCATCGGCGTCCACGAGATGCTCGACCCGCAGGTCGACGCCGTGCGCACCATGGTCGACGAGATCGCCGAACGCATCGCCACCCTCGGCGTCGTGCCCATCGGCACCCCCGGCGCCCTGGTCGCCGCCCGCACCTGGGACGACTACGCCCTCGGCCGCGCCCCCGCCATCCAGCACCTCGCCGCGCTCGACGACGTCTACGCCGGCGTCATCACCTCCCACCGCAACGCCGCCGACGCCACCGCCAAGCTCGACGACGTCACCAACGACCTGCTCATCGGCCACCTGCACGACCTCGAGCAGTTCCACTGGTTCGTACGCGCCCACCTCGAGTCAGCCTCCGGATCCATCACGGAGTGACCCCCGGTAGGGAACACACGGAAGCGCAGGCCACCAAAAGGTGACCTGCGCTTCCGTGTGCGGGTACCGGGGTACCGGGGTACCGCCCGGGGCCCACCCGGTCCGACCCGCTCAGCCCACCGGAGTGAAGTCCCGGCTCCCCAGGAAGTCCGGCCGCGCACGCTCCGCCGCGAACGGCTCCACCGCCGTGTTCTTCACACTGTTGTAGACCAGGAAGATGTTCGACCGGGCATACGGCGAGATGTTGCCGTTCGACCCGTGCATGCAGTTGCAGTCGAACATGATCGCGCTCCCCGCACCGCCCGCCAGCACATCGATCCCGTGCTCGTCCGCCATCCGCGTCAGGATGCCCTCGTCCGGCGTCCCCGCGTTCTGCATCACCAACGACGACCGGTAGTTGTCGTTCGGCGTCCGGCCCGTGCACGACACATACGTCCGGTGCGTCCCCGGCATGATCATCAACGGACCGTTGAACGAGAAGTTGTCCGTCAACGAGATCGAGATGCTCACCGTCCGCATCCGCGGCAGCCCGTCCTCCGCGTGCCACGTCTCGAAGTCCGAGTGCCACGCGAAGTCACCACCACCGAAACCCGGCTTCAGGTTCACCCGGCTCTGATGGACGTACACGTCAGACCCCAGGATCTGCCGCGCCCGGCCCACCACCCGCGGATCCCGCGCGATCCGCGCGAACACCTCGCTGCTGCGATGCACGTCGAAGATCGTCCGCACCTGCTGCGAGCTACCCTCGACGATCGTGCGCTCGTCCGCCCGCACCACCGGATCCGCCGACAACCGCTCCAGCTCCGCCCGGAACCCGTCGACCTCCTCCGCGGTGATCAGGTCCTCCAGCACCAGGTACCCGTCCCGGTCGAAACCGTCCAGCGCCCCCTGGTCCAGCGGGCCGTCAGCGGCACCACCCCACACCACCCGGTCCTGCCGCGGCAGCTCCGCCGCATCACCCTCCACCCGCGTCGGGTACAGGTCCGCACCCCTGGTCCCCGCCGTCATACGGCAGCCTCCTCCTCGACGACCAACGGATACACCCCGTCCGCGTCATGCACCTCCCGCCCCGTCACCGGCGGGTTGAACGTACAGATCAGCCGTAGGTCCGTCGTCGGACGCATCGTGTGCTTCTCGTTCCCGTCCAGGAGATACATCGTCCCGTCGGAGATCTGATGACGCTCACCGGTCTCCCGGTTCTCCAGCTCACCCGTACCACCCACGCAGTACACCGCCTCGATGTGGTTCGCGTACCACATCTCCGTCTCCGTACCCGCGTACATCACCGTCTCGTGGAACGAGAAACCCACCCCCTCCGACGCCAGCACGAACCGCCGGCTCCGCCACGTCTCCGACCGCACATCCCGGTCGGTACCCTCCAGATCAGCCAGTCGAGTGACAATCACTTGCGCTCCTCTCCTCGGGGGTCATTCCCTACGACGCCGGTGCCCTCACCCCGGTACACCGGCGCACCCAGCACCTCGGCGCTCGCTGCCGCGATGATGTCGATGCCGGACAGCAGCTCGTCGGAGCTGATGGTCAGGGCGGGCATGGTCTTGAGCACCTCGTCCTCCGGCCCGGACGTCTCGACCAGCAGGCCGCGCTCGTACGCCGCGGCGGCGATCTTCGACGCCGCGGACGGGTCGGCGAACTTGATGCCCGTCAGGAACCCGCGCCCCTTGACGACGGCGCCGTCGTAGCCGCTCGCGATCTGCGCCAGCCCGGCGTGCAGCTCGGCGGCGCGGTCGCGCACGCCGGCGGCGAACTCGTCGTCGGCCCAGAACTGGTTCAGTGCCGCGGTGGCCGTGACGAACGAGGTGTTCTGGCCGCGGAACGTGCCGTTGTGCTCGCCCGGCTCCCACTGGTCCAGCTCGGGGCGGATCAGCGTGAGCGCCATCGACAGCCCGAAGCCGGAGATCGACTTGGACAGGCACACGATGTCGGGCACGATGCCCGACTCCTCGAAGCTGAAGAACTCGCCCGTGCGGCCGCAGCCGGCCTGCACGTCGTCCAGGATGAGCAGGATCCCGTGCGCGCGGCACAGCTCCGAGAGGGCGCGCAGCCACTCCGGCCGCGCGGCGCTCAGCCCACCCTCGCCCTGCACCGACTCCACGATGATCGCGGCCGGCTTGTCGACGCCGGACCCGCTGTCGCTCAGCACCCGCTCGAGCCACAGGAAGTCCTCCGTGGCGCCCGAGAAGTAGTCGTCGTACGGGATCTTCGAGCTGTTGGTCAGCGGCAGGCCCGCGCCGTTGCGCTTCATCGAGTTTCCGGTCACCGACAGCGCGCCCAGCGTCATCCCGTGGAACGCGTTGGTGAACGACAGGATGTGCTGGCGGCCGGTCACCTTGCGGGCGAGCTTGAGCGCGCTCTCCACCGAGTTGGTGCCCGTGGGCCCGGGGAACATCACCCTGTAGTCCAGGTCGCGCGGGCGCAGGATCCGGTCCCGGAACGTCGTCAGGAACTCGCGTTTGGGCGCCGTGTGCATGTCGAGCGCGTGGACTATCCCGCCGCTGCGCAGGTAGTCGACCAGCGCGTCCAGCAGGACGGGGTGGTTGTGCCCGTAGTTCAGGGCACCGGCCCCGGCGAAGAAGTCGAGATAGCTGCGGCCGTCCTCGGCCTGGATGGTGCTGCCGGACGCCGTCGTGAACGTCGCGGGCCAGTTGCGGCAGTAGCTGCGGACCTGGGACTCGATCTCGTCGAAGATGCTCGTCGAGGAGGACTCCGGGGAGCTGCTCGTGGGGTGGTCGGTGGGCATGGCTGTGTTCGGGCGCATGGCTCCTTTCCACGGTCCGGCCCTGGTGGCCGGACTCGGCTGGGGTCGTTCGGGACGTGCTGGTACGTACAGGGTCGTGCTGTCCTGCTGTCCTGCTGGGTCCTGCTGTGGGGATTGGTGACCGGGACGAGGTCAGGAGAGTGGCCCGATGCGGAACACGAGCTCCGCGTCGTGGCCGTCAGGGAACGCCTCCGTGGGGAAGACGGTCCGCACGTCGACGGGCGCACCCTGGGCCGACGCGAAGGACATGAACAGGGCGATCGACGCCGTGTTGTCCGAGGTGATGGTGGTCTCGACGTGGGTGCACCCCGGGTGCTGACCCGCCAGGTGGGCGAGCATCCGGGACGCCAGCCGCTGTCCGCGGTAGGCGTGGTCGACGGCCACCTGCCAGACCATCAGGGTGGTCGGCTCGTCGGGCCGGACGTAACCCGTGACGAACCCCGCGGGCTCGCCGTCCACGGTCACGACCACCGACGTCCGGGCGAAGTCACGGGCCCAGAGGAGGTACGCGTAGGACGAGTTCAGGTCCAGCGTCTTGCTGTCGCGCGCCAGGCGCCACATCGCTGCTCCGTCTTCGACGGTGGGCTCCCTCAGCGCCACCGTGGTCTCGGTCGGATGGATGTGCTTGAGTTCCTCTTCGAGGTTCTGCATGACAATTCGACCGTAACGAACTTGGTCGACAATTGCACATTGCGATCACGTGACGAACGCATGACCGGCGTGTTCCTGCGGCAAACTCGGGGTAACGACGCCGGGGTCCCGCCGGGCGCCGCCGGAGGGTCATGAAGTCGCGGGTACTGTGTCGCGGGTGACCGAGCCATTCATCCGTCAGTACCGCGTCGCCGACCGGGCCGACGTCGCCGACATCTGCGTCCGCACTGCCGCGGCCGGCGGCGACGCACGCGGCGTCTACTCGACCGACGACCTCATGCCCGAGGTCTACGCCCTGCCCTACGTGGACCACTCCCCCGACCTCGCCTGGGTGGTCGAGCACGAGGGTCGCGCCGCCGGGTACATCGTGGCCGCCGCCGACACCGAGGCTTTCGCCGAGTGGTGGGCCCGCGAGTGGACGCCGGGCTTCGTCGCCCGCCACCCGGAGCCCGGTCCGGCCACCGATGCCAACCCCGGCTACACCGAGGCCCAGCTCCTGCGCGACGGCGCCGACCCGGAGCGCATGGTCCGCGGGCTGCGCAACGGAGAGCTGACCACGCACCCCGCGCACCTGCACATCGACCTGCTGCCCGTGCTGCAGCGCCGCGGCCTGGGCTCGCGCCTCATCGACACGCTGCGCGCCGCGCTGGCCGAGCGGGACGTGCCGGGCGTGCACCTCGGCTACGCCGTCGAGAACACCGCCGCCCGCAAGTTCTACGACCGCTACGGCTTCGCGGAGCTCCCGTCGTCGACCGCGACGTCCCCGCTCCTGGGCATCGCCAGCTCCTGAGCCGTCCCTGAGCCCCGCTGCCGACCTGCCGACCCGCCCCGCCGCGCCGAGGTCAGCGGTCCTCGCGTGCCGCGTCGATCCAGGCGCGACGGACCTGCTCGAAGCGGGTCGGCAGGGGCGGGCGCAGCGCGCCGTAGCGCGCGTTGGTGCGGTGCACGAACCGGCGCCATGACAGCACCAGCCCCTGCCGGGTGATCGGCAGGCCCGAGGCGACCGTGGTGCCGTTGTCGTGCGTGTGGTGCACCGTCAGCAGCAGCGCCCGCGGCACCGAGCCCTCCAGCTCGGCCGCCAGCTCCTCGCGCACCACCATCCAGTGCCGGAGCAGCACCACCAAGTCCGCCGGCAGCAGGTGCCGGTGCGGCGTGCGGTGCTTGCCGTGCCGCACCAGCACGCTGCCCTCGGTCGCCTTCGCCCGCGCCGGCCCGAGGTCGATGTCCTCGACCCGCACGCGCAGCAGGTCCCCGTACCGGGAGCCGGTCGCCCGCACCAGCCCCGTGATCACCGCCAGGCGCGCCGCCTCCGGCTTGGCGCCGGGACGCATCGCCTCCGTGGACAGCTCGCGCCACACCCACTCGGCCTCCTCGAGGCTCACCGGGGGCCGCGGGTAGCGGCCGGGCTCCCCGGCCCTGGCTGGTGGTGACGTGGCATCGGCACTGGTCATGGTTCTAATCTACGCTTGGCACACTATTAATCAAGGGGAAACGCCGGTCCGGGACGACGTGGTGCGTACCCTCTGACGGTGGACCTCCCCAGCACCATCGCGCGCCCCGTCGACCACGAGCTCGTCATCAAGAAGTCGCGGTTCCTGGCCCACCTCGCCCCGGCCGGCAGCGTCGCGGAGGCCGACGCCGTGATCGCGCGCCTGCGCAAGGAGCTCTGGGACGCGCGGCACCACTGCGTCGCCATGGTGCTGGGCACCCGCGCGGACCAGGCCCGCTCCTCCGACGACGGCGAGCCCAGCGGCACCGCCGGGGTGCCCATGCTGGAGGTGCTGCGCCACCACGGCGTCACCGACCTGGTCGCCGTCGTCACCCGGTACTTCGGGGGCGTGAAGCTCGGCGCCGGCGGCCTGGTGCGCGCCTACTCCGGCGCGGTCGCGGCGGCCCTGGACGACGCCGCCGCCTCCGGCGCCCTGCTGCGCCGGGAGCTGCTGCGCGAGGTCGAGGTGCCGGTCCCCCACGCCGACGCCGGCCGCATCGACAACATGCTGCGCGACTGGGCCTCCGGCCACGGGTCGGTCATGGAGCCGCCCAGCTACGGCGCCGTCGCGCACCTTCGGCTCCTGGTCCCGGCTGACGAGCTGGCGGCCCTGGCCGCGGACGTCGCGGCCGCCTCGGCGGGCGCCCTGTCCCCCGAGGTCGGCGACGCTCGCGTCGTCGACGTGCCCGTACCGGCGTCCCCGGCGCGTCGTCCTTGACTGGCCACGTACCTGGGTGAATTGTCTGGGGCACCCAGTACGTGCCCGCAGCACACAGCCAGGCCCGCACCGTGGAGGACCGATCATGCACCGTCGCATCCGCCCGTCCGTCGCCGTCGTCGCACTGACCGCCACCACCGCGCTCCTCGCCGCGTGCGGGGCGCCCGCGCAGGAGTCCACCGACTCGATCACCTTCTGGACGCCGCAGTCCACGCCCGAGCGGGTCGCCGCCCAGGAGGCCGTCGCGGAGGGGTTCACGCAGGAGACCGGCATCGAGGTCGACGTCGTCCCGCTCGCCGCGGCCGACCAGGACCAGGCCCTGGTGACCGGTGCCGCCTCGGGCGAGGTGCCCGACGTGATCCTCGCCGGCGCCTCGCAGGTCACCTCCTGGCAGTCCCAGGGGCTGCTCGACACCGACGTCGTCCATGAGGCCCTGGACACGCTGGACCCCGCCACGTTCAACCAGAACGCGCTCGGCGCGGTCACGGTGCAGGACTCCGGCGAGAGCACCGTCGCCGCCGTGCCCAGCGACGGCTGGGTGCACCTGATCGCCTACCGCACCGACCTGCTGGAGGAGGCCGGCGTCGAGGTGCCCACCACGGTCGCGGAGCTCGCGCAGGCGGCGACGGCCGTCAAGGAGGAGCTGGACATCACCGGCATCGCCCTGGGCACCCAGTCCGGCACGGCGTCGGGCACCGAGGGGATCGAGTCGATCTTCCAGTCCGCGGGCTGCAGCCTGGTGACCGACGGCGAGGTGGCCATCGACTCGCCCGAGTGCGCCGAGGCCGCCGGGTACTTCAAGGAGCTGCGCGACTCGTCGGTCGCGGGCGACTACGACGTCGAGTCGGCGCGGGCCGCGTACCTGGCGGGCGACGCCGCGATGCTGCTGTTCTCGACACACATCCTGGACGAGCTGGCGAACCTGGACGAGGCGGTGCCGCCGTCGTGCCAGGAGTGCGGCGACGATCCGGAGTTCCTCGCGAAGAGCTCGGGGTTCATCACGGTGCTGGAGCCGCCCAGCGGCTCGGCGGACGAGGCGGCGCAGTTCGGCGCCACGCTCGCCTACGCGGTGCCCGCCCACGCGCACGCCGACGAGGCGCGCCAGTACATCGAGTACATGCTGAGCACCGGCTACGCCGACACGCTGGCCGTGGCCACCGAGGGCCGCCTCCCGCTGCGCACCGGCACCCCTGAGAACCCCACCGAGTACCTCGACGCCTGGGGCGGCCTCGGCTTCGGGCCCAAGGTCGAGTCGTCGGTGGCCGAGGTGTACGGCGACGACCTGGTGACCGCCATGGGCGAGGGCATGGACGCCGTCGACCGGTGGGGCCAGGGCACGCCCGACGCGACGCTCGCGGGGCTGGTCGCCACGCAGGGCACGCTGGCGCAGCAGCTCGACCCGTTGTACAGCGGCACCGACCCCGCCGAGGTGACGCGGCAGATGGCCGCGGAGGTGACGGCGCTGCAGCAGGACCAGTGAGAACCGCGCGCGTGCCGGCGCCCCGGACGGGGGTGGCAGCCGGGACGAGGGTGGCCACCGGGCGAGCCCGCCGGGAGAACCGCTCCGGTTGGCTGCTCATCTCGCCGTCCCTGGCGGTCGTGGCCCTCGTGGTGCTGCTGCCGTTCGCGCTCGTCGTCGTGTTCGGCTTCTCCGAGATCCGGCTGGTCGACATCCCGTTCCTGGGCACCGAGCCGATCGAGTGGTCGCTGGACAACTTCGAGCGTGCCATGGCGTCGCAGGCCTTCTGGGGCGCCCTGTGGACCACGGTCCTGTACGCGGGCCTGACGGCGGCCGGGTCGCTCGCCGTCGGGCTGGCGCTCGCACTCGCGCTGCGCCGGCCGTTCCGCGGGCGCGGCCTGGTGCGGGCGCTGCTCCTGGTGCCGTACGTACTGCCCGTGGTGGCCGCGGCGACCATCTGGAAGACGATGCTCAACCCGCAGTACGGCGTGGTGAACGCGTTCGGCCGCGCCTACCTCGGGTGGGACACGCCCGTAGGGTTCCTCAGCACCACCTCCGCCGAGGTCTGGGGCGTCCCCGTGCCGGTCGCGCTGCTGGTGGTGGTGCTGTTCGACATCTGGAAGTCGGCGCCGCTCGCGTTCCTGTTCCTGACCGCGCGGCTGCAGGCGGTGCCCGGCGAGATCGAGGAGGCCGCGGCGCTCGACGGCGCGGGGCGCCGGCAGACGCTGCGGTTCATCCTGCTGCCGCAGCTGCGGGCCGTGGCGCTGCTGCTCCTGCTGCTGCGGTTCATCTGGTCGTTCCAGAGCTTCGACGACGTCTACCTGCTGACCGAGGGCGCCGGGAGCACCCAGGTCATGGCCATCAAGGTCTACACCGAGCTCGTGACCAAGGCCGACATCGGCAGCGCGGCGGCGTTCGGGCTGCTGATGAGCCTGATCCTGGGGGTGCTCCTGGTGGGGTACGTGCTGCTGTCCCGGCGGACGGAGGAGTCATGAGCGGCGTCCGGCCCACCCGCGGGGCCCGCGCCGGCCGGGCCGTCGTCGTCGCGCTCGCGCTGCTGTGGTCGCTGGGGCCGGTCGCGTACGGCGTCGTCCTGTCGATGCGGCCGTACGCCGAGGTGACGCGTGACCCGCTGGGGCTGCCGACGGGCCTGGACCTGTCCGCGTTCGCCACGGCGATGCGCGACGAGGCCGACGGCGGGTTCGGGCTCGGGCGGTTCGTGCTGAACTCGCTCGGCGTCGCCGTCGGGACCGTGGTCGTGAGCATCGTGGTCTGCGTGCTCGGCGCCTACGCGGCCGCCCGGCTGCGCTACCGGGGGCGGGCCGTCACGAACGGCATCATCCTGGCGGTCTACCTGTTCCCGGGGATCGTGCTGGCGGTGCCGAAGTTCGTGATCCTGTCCAGGCTGGGCCTGACCAGCTCGCTGGTGGGGCTGCTGATCGTCTACGTGGCGGCCACCGTGCCGGTCGCGCTGTACATGATGCGGAACTTCTTCCTGGCGCTGCCGGCCAGCGTCGAGGAGGCGGCGATCATGGACGGCTGCACGCTGGGCCAGCTCCTGACCCGCGTGGTGCTGCCGATCGCGGTGCCCGGGGTGGTGGCCACCGCGATCTACGTGTTCATGATCGCCTGGAACGAGTACTTCTACGCCCTGCTGTTCCTGGTGCAGCACCGCGACCTCTGGACGGCGCCGCTGGGCATCGCGCAGCTCGGCGACTTCCAGGTGCCGGTCACGGTGCTGCTGGCCGGGTCCATCGCGGTGACCGTGCCGGTGGTGATCATCTTCTTCCTGGCCCAGCGGTACATCGTCTCCGGGCTGGTCCAGGGGGCCGAACGATGAGGTGTGCCCGATGCTCCTGAGGAGGACCGCACCATGAACCAGCCCCTGCGCCTCGCCGTGCTCGGTGCGGGCGGACGCGGCGCCGACGCCTACGGCCGCTGGGTGCGGGCGCACCCGGACCGCGCCCGCATCGTCGGCGTGGCGGACCCGGTGCCGGCCCGGCTGGACGCCCTGGCCGGCACGACGGCGGCCCGCTACCCCGACTGGCGCGGCCTGGTGGCCGACCTCGCCCACCTGCGGCCCGACGCCGTGCTCGTCGCCCTGCCGGACGCGCTCCACGTCGCGGCCGCCGCCGAGGTGGCCGACGCCGGGCTGCCGATGCTGCTGGAGAAGCCCGCCGCGCCGACGCTCACGGGGCTGACCGACCTGGCCGGCGTGGTGCGCCGGACGGGCGCCCGGGTCGCCGTCGGGCACGTGCTGCGGTTCGCGCCGTTCTGGCGGGCCGTGCGGGCCGTCGTCGCGGCGGGATCGCTGGGCGACCTCGCGACGATCGAGGTGCGGGAGAACATCGGGTTCTGGCACTTCGCGCACTCGTTCGTGCGGGGCAACTGGCGCAACGCCGCCGAGTCCAGCCCCATGGTGCTCGCCAAGACGTGCCACGACCTGGACCTGATCCGCTGGCTCGCCGGGGCGGCGCCCCGGACGGTGTCCAGCGCGGGGTCGCTGCTGCACTTCCGTCGTCAGAACGCACCGGCTGGCGCCCCGGAACGCTGCACCGACGGCTGCCCCGCGGCGGCGGCCTGCCCGTTCTACGCGCCGAGGTACTACGTGGACGCCCTGCGCGACGTCATGGGCCACCCCGTGACGATGCTCGGCTCCGACCTCTCCCCCGCCGGGAGACTCGCGGCGCTGCGGCGCGGGCCGTACGGGCGCTGCGTCTACCGCTGCGACAACGACGTCGCGGACCACCAGCAGACGCTCCTGGAGTTCGGCTCGGGGCTGACTGCGACGCTCACGGCGAGCGCGTTCACCGCGGAGAACACCCGGCATCTGACGATCACGGGGACGCGGGGGCAGCTGCACGGGCACATGGATTCCGGCGAGATCCGGGTCGACCTGTTCTCGCCGGCGGGGCGGTTGCCGGTGGGGCTGCCGGCCGGTGTCGAGGTGGTGGCCTCCGGTGTCGCCGGGCCCCTGGGGCACGCGACCTGCACGCTGGTCGCCCGTGCCGACTCGGTCGCGGCCGACCACCGGGGGCACGCGGGCGGGGACGACGCCCTGATGGACGCGTTCTGCCGCGCCGTGGTGGACGGCACCGTCGGGACCGGCGAGCTCTCGTTCGCGACGGCACTGGACAGCCACCTCATGGCGTTCGCCGCCGAGAAGTCGCGCACCGGGGCGGGCGTGGTGGACTTTCCGGCATGGACGGAGACGGCGCTGGGGCAGGTGGGGTCGGTGGGGCCGGCGTGACGGACGAGCCACCACCGGGCGCGGGCGGCACCGAGGCGGGCGGTCCTGATGACAGCGGTCCTGGGGCAGGCCCGTGGCCGGGCGCGTCGTGGGCCGACGCCGTCCGCGGCGTCGCGGAACGTGCCGGGCTCGATCCCGCACTCGTCCGTGTCGAGCCGTTGCCGGCCGGGTGGACGAACGAGACGGCCGAGACGCCTGCCTCCGGCCAGATGGCCGCGGCCGACTATGTCGCGACCGGTGGGCGCGTGACGATCCGCGCGTCGGACCCCGTCGCCGCCTCGGTCGCCCTCGCCCGCTACGTGCGGGCCTACCTGGACACACGCCTCACCTGGCAGCGACCGTGGCTGGGGGCGGGACCGCAGGTGCGCACGGGCCCCCTGCCCGACGCGCCCCGGACCGCTGTCTCGACGCCGCACGCCGTGCGGTACTACCTGAACGTGGTGACCTACGGGTACTCGACGCCGTTCTGGGGCTGGGACCGCTGGGAGCGCGAGATCGACTGGATGGCGCTGCACGGCGTCACGCACCCGCTCATGCTCGTGGCGCACGAGGCAGTGCTGGCCGAGACCTTCCGCCGGGCCGGGCTGCCCGACGCCGAGGTGGCCGAGTGGATCGGCGGCGCCGCGCACTTCCCGTGGACGTTCATGGGCGGCATGCATTCGTTCGGCGGCCCGCTGCCCGCCCGCTGGGCCGAGCGCCGCGTCGACCTGGCCCGGCGCATCCTGGCGCGGATGCGTGAGCTCGGCATGACGCCGGTGCTGCCTGGGTTCGGCGGGCACGTGCCGCCGTCGCTCGCCGGCGCCGGCCCCGCTTCCGACGGGAACCGCGCGGACGACACGGACCGCGACCCGGACTCCTACGACGAGATCGAGTGGCAGGGCTGGCGCATCCCGCTGCTGCACCCGGAGTCGGAGCGGTTCCAGGACCTGCACGCGACGTTCGGGCGGGTGCAGCGCGAGCTGCTCGGCCCCGGGACGGGGTTCTACGCGGTGGACCCGTACATCGAGTCCGCGCCGCCGTCGGACGACGTCGACCACCTGCGCTCCGCCGGCCGCGGGATGTACCGCGCGCTCGCCGCGGCGGCCCGGGACACGGGGGAACCCGAGCCGGTCTGGGTGCTACAGGGCTGGCCCTTCCACTACAAGGGTGCGTTCTGGACGCCGGACCGGGTGGCCGCGTACCTGGGCGACGTGCCCGTCGACCGCACGCTGGTGCTGGACCTCTGGGGCGAGCACGTGCCGCTGCACACCGCGCTGCTCGCCGACGGCGCCCCGCTCGCCGGGCGGCCCTGGGTCTGGTGCGCGCTGCACAACTTCGGCAGGCGGCCCGCGCTGTTCGGCGACCTGGCGGGACTCGTCCGGGACGTGCACACACTGCCCGACGGCGTGCCGCACCTGCGCGGCGTCGGCCTGGCCCCCGAGGCGATCGAGAACAACGAGATCTTCTACGAGCTCGCCACGGACCTCGCCTGGGACGACGCCCCGCACTCCCCCGCCGGCCTCGACGCCTGGCTGGAGAGCTTCGTGCGCACCCGGTACGGGCTCACGGGCTTCGGGGCCGCTGGCGACCCGGTGCAGGAAGCCGCTCACGGAGCGCTACGCGCTTGGCACACTATTTACTCTACGCTCTACGGTCCCGGTCGCACCCGCTCGATCCCGACGCCGGTCATCGCCCGGCCCTGGAGCGCCGGCCTCCCGTTTCCGGCCCAGCGCAGCGCCGGCGAGGCGATCTCGGGTCCCCAGCCGCCCACGCCGTCGTCCAATGTCGACGCCGAGAACGACCCCGCGATCGAGGCGGCCCTCCCCCGCCTCGCCGACGCGGTGCGGGACCTGACGGCGGCTCGGGCGCTGCTGTCCCCCGCGAGGTCCCGGCAGACCCGGTCGACCGACGGCGGGGTGGGTACGGCCGGGGGTGTCGGCTCTGGTGGTGTCGGCTCCGGGGGCGTCGGCCCTGGTGGGGACGACGATGCGACGGTCGACGTCCTCTACGCGGACATCGCCGACCTGACCGGGCACGTCCTCGCCCAGGGCACCCGCGTGCACGTGCGCGGCATCCTCTCGGCGGCGCGGGCCGGGAACCCCGACGGCGTCCGCGAGCACATGACCCGCCTGCGGGCCGACCTGCTGGAGCTCGACGAGCTGGCCGCCGTCCGCCCCGAGAGCCGGGTGAGCACCTGGATCGACGCCGCCCGCGCCTGGGGCGACACCGCAGCCGAGCAAGACGCGATGGAGCGCGAGGCGCGCAGCCTGGTCAGCGTCTGGGGCGGACAGCACAACGGCCTGCACGACTACTCGGGCCGGCACTGGCACGGCCTGGTGCGCGACCTCTACCTGCCGCGGTGGCAGGCCTGGGCCGCGTGGGTGGCCGCCGCCGCCGGGGCGGGGCCGGTGCCCCCGGATGCCGACCCCACGGCGCTGCGCGATCGCATCGTCGCGATCGAGGAGACCTGGCGCTCCACCACGTCGGGCTGACGCCCGCCGAGCGGTGCGGGACGCCCGCCGAGCGGCGGGACGGGCGAGCGGCGCGGGACTCCGACCAGCGCGGTCGGTAGAACGGCAGGTAGTCGGCCGCTCGAGGTGCCGATCACCTGACGTTCTACCGACCGCCTGACGTTCTACCGACCACCAGCGCAGCCCGCCAGCACGCCAGCACGCCAGCCCGATCAGAACCCGTCCGCGCCGATCGTCGCGCCGTCCGGCACCGTGCCGCCGTCGCCCGCGAGCGCCGCCTTGCCCTCGGCGCGCACGCCCGACCCGAAGGTCCAGTCGCCGCGCACGGTGAGCGAGTCGGCGTCGCGCAGGGACGGCGCACCCGCGGCGAACCGCTGCGTGAAGCCGTCGATGAGCTTGTAGTGCGACTTGTCGAGGTCCACGAGCGGCGCGGGCGCCTGGGCCTCGAGCAGGTAGTCCGGCGTGAGGGTGTACACGTCGGAGCGCAGCACCAGCAGGTCGTTCGTCGTCTTGACCGGCAGGAACCGCGACCGCTCCACCTCGATGGCGGTCGCGCCCTCGAAGACGGCCACGGCCGCGCCCATGGCGGACTCGATCTGCACCACCGCGGGCGACGACGAGTCGGACGGGTCGACCGTCTTGTCGTTGCGGATCAGGGGCAGCTCCAGCACGCCGCCCGTGCGCTCCAGCTCGTCCGCGAGCGCCTGGAGGTCGAACCAGAGGTTGTTCGTGTGGAAGAACGGGTGGCGGGTCGCGTCCAGCGAGGCGGCGGCGTCGTCGGGGTGGGTCTGCGCGGTCTCGCGCTGCACGATGCGGCCGTCGGCCTTGCGGACGACGAGCTGGCCGCCCTTGACGTCGGCGGGCGTCTTGCGGCAGAGCTCGGCGGCGTACGGGGCGCCGGAGGCGGCGAACCAGCCGGCGATGGTCGCGTCGGGCGTGGCTCCGAGGTTGTCGGAGTTGGAGACGCACATGTAGCGGAAGCCGGCTTCGAGGAGGGCGACGACCACGCCGGAGGCGTGCAGCGCCGGGTAGAGGTCGCCGTGGCCGGGCGGGCACCACTCGAGGTCGGGGTCCTGCTCCCAGGTGACGGGGGTGAGGTCCGAGGCCAGGAGCTTGGGCTCGCGGTTCTGCAGGAAGTCGACGGGCAGGCCGTCGACGGCGATGTCGGTGTACCGCTCCAGGGCGGCGAGCGAGTCGTCCCGCGTGCGGAAGGAGTTCATGAACAGCAGCGGGAGGCGCGCCCCGGTGGCCTGCCGGGCAGCGCGGACCTGGCCAACAATGATGTCGAGGAAGGTGAGCAGCTCGCCCTCGCCGTCGGGCGCCTCGCGGACGGGCAGGAGCGACTTGGCCTGGTCCATGCCCATGGAGGTGCCGAGCCCGCCGTTGAGCTTGAGCATGGCGGTCTGCGCCAGGGCGGCGGCCGCGGCGTCGTCGCTGATGGTCAGCTCGGCGCGGTTGGGGATGTCGACGAGGGGGTCGATGTCGGTCTCACGGATCAGGCCGGTCTCGCCGGACTCCAGCAGGTGGTAGAAGCGCGTGAACGTCTCGATCGCGGCGGGTGCCACGCCTGCCTGGGTCATCTTGGTGCGGGCCTGCTCGAGCCCGGTGGGGTCGGTCATGACCCCCAGGCTATTCGAAACGGGCGGGGTCGCCGGCACCTTCTCGAACCACCTGTGGATAACCGTCGGACCAGTCGACGACCGTCGTCGGCTCGGTCCCGGCGTCGCCGCCGTCGACCACGGCGTCGAGCACGTGGTCGAGCTCCTCCTTGATGGTCCAGCCGTCGGTCAGGGGCTCGGCGTGGTCGGGCAGGATCAGGGTGGAGGACAGCAGGGGCTCGCCGAGCTCGCGCAGCAGCGCCTGGGTGACGGCGGAGTCGGGGATGCGCACGCCCACGGTCTTCTTCTTGGGGTGCGCGAGGCGGCGCGGCACCTCGGCGGTGGCGGGCAGGATGAACGTGTAGGGCCCGGGCGTGGCGGCCTTGATGGCCCGGAACGCGGAGTTGTCGAGCTTGACGAGCTGGCCGAGCTGGGCGAAGTCGGCGCACACGAGGGTGAAGTGGTGCTTGTCGTCGAGCCGCCGGATGCCGCGGATGCGGTCCGCGCCGTCGTGGTAGTCCATGCGACAGCCGAGCGCGTACGAGGAGTCGGTGGGGTAGGCGATGAGCGCGTCGTCGCGCAGCATCGCGACCACCTGCCCGACCGCGCGCGGCTGAGGGTCGACGGGGTGGACGTCGAAGTAGCGGGCCATGCGGCCGAGCCTAGTCGGGCACGGGTCCCGTAGCGCGCGCCAGGGCGCGCCGCAGCTCGTCCGCGCTGGCGTTCCCACCGGTGCAGACGACGCCGACGCGGCGTCCGGCGAACCGCTCGGGGTCGGCCAGGACGGCGGCGAGCGCGGCGGCCCCGGCACCCTCGGCGACCGTGTGCGCCCCGGTGAGGTACAGCTCCTGGGCGAGGGTGATCTGCTCGTCGGTGACGAGCACGAAGTCGGCGAGGTGGCGGCGCATGAGGGCCTGGGTGACCTCGAACCCGCAGCCGACGGCGAGCCCTTCCGCGCGGGTGGTGTTCGCCCGCTCGACGAGGGCGCCCGAGTGCCAGGAGTCGTGGGCGGCGGGCGAGGCGGCGGACTGCACGGCGATCACCTCGGTGCCGGGCGCGACGGCGGCCGCGACCAGACCCGCGGCGGAGGCACCCGAGCCGCCGCCGACGGGGACGACGAGCACGTCGAGGCCCGGGGCCTGCTGGAACATCTCGAGGTACAGCGTGCCGACGCCGGCGATGATCGCGGGCTCGTTCGCGGCTCCGACGAGCCGCGCCCCGGAGGCCTCGGCGAGCGCGGTGGCCCGTGCCCGGGCGTCGTCGAACGTGGCGCCCTGCAGCAGCACGTCCGCGCCCTGGTCGAGCACGGCCCGCAGCTTGACGGGGTTGGGGTCGTCGGGCATGACGATGGTGCACGCGGTCCCGGTCAGCCGGGCGGCGTAGGCGACGCCCTGCGCATGGTTGCCGGTGGAGTAGGCGACGACGCCGCGGGCCCGCTCGGCCTCCGTCATCCCGAGCAGGAGGTTGCTGGCGCCGCGGGCCTTGAAGGCGCCGGTGCGCTGCTGGTTCTCGTGCTTGACGACGACGGCTTCGGCGCCGGCGGCCCGGGTCAGGTCCGGGTACTCCCCCACGGGGGTGCGCACCACCATGCCGTCCAGGCGCGACTGCGCGGCGAGCACGTCGGCGATCGTGACGTCGGGACGGGTCTCGACCGGGGCGGGTGCGGCGATCATGAACCCAGCGTGACCCGCCCATGACCCATAGGTCCAATACTTGTTACTTCGACTTTCGATCGATGGGGCCTATCTTTCTGCGCTAACCTGGAGGCATGACCGCAGAGCTCGACCTCACCCGGCTGCGCGTCCTCGCGGCGGTCGCCCGTACGGGCTCCGTCACGGCCGCGGCCAAGGAGCTGCACTACGCGCAGCCCTCGGTGAGCCACCACCTGTCCCGCCTGGAGGCCGACGCCGGCATCCCGCTGCTGCAGCGGCACGGCCGCGGCGTCCGCCTCACCGAGGCCGGGCGCCTGCTCGCGAACCGCGCCGAGGAGATCCTCGGCCGCGTCGAGGGCGCGCGCCGCGAGCTCGACGCCCTGGCCGGCCTGCGCGCCGGACGCGCCCGCCTGGCCGCCTTCCCCTCGGCGCTCGCCACCCTCGTGCCCGACGCCGTCGCGCGGCTCGTGCAGGAGCACCCCGGCCTGTCCGTGGGGCTCGTCGAGCACGAGCCGCCGGACGCCGTCGCCGCCCTGCAGTCCGGCGCGGTCGACGTCGCGCTGGTGTTCGAGCACATGGACGTGCGCCATGCCCGCTCCATGGACGACCTGTCGCGGTTCGAGTCGACGACGATCCTCGACGAGCAGGTCAACCTCGTCACGGCCGCGGACCTCGACGCCGCGCCCGGCCCCGGCGTCGTCCCCGACCTGAAGGCCCTGGACGACGCCGACTGGATCGCGGGCTGCGAGCGCTGCCGCGCCGACATGGTGGCCCGCTGCGCGGCCGTCGGCTTCGCGCCCCGGATCGCGTTCGAGACCGACGACTACGTGGCCGTGCAGGCGCTGGTCGCCGCGGGCGCGGGCGTGAGCCTGCTGCCCGGCCTCACCCTGCTCGCGCACCGGCACCCGGGCATCGCCACCGCTCCCCTGCCGGGCGCCAAGCGGCGGGTCATGGCCCTTACCGTCGGCCCGCCCGCGCCGCCCGCCGAGGCCCTGATTCGGCAGCTCGTGGCAGCAGGCGCTAACGTCCCGGTGTGACCCCGGCCACCCGGCCGGTCCCCTCCAACTGACACACCTCCTGAGGACAGACCGGCCTGATGCTCCTGGTGTCCACGTTCCTCTACTCGGCCGGTGCCGCGGTCGCGGCGTTCATGGCGCTGGAGGTCTACCTCGCGGCGGCAGCCGCCGACCAGACCTACCCGAGCGTCGTGCTGGCCGCGGTCGCCGCCGTCGGGCAGGTCCTCGGCAAGCTGCTCTGGTACTGGGCCGGCGCCGGGACCACACGCCTGCCCTGGCTGCGCAGCAAGCTGGAGTCGCCCAAGGTCGCGGCGGCGATGGCCCGCTGGCGGGAGCGCACCGACGGCCGCCCCGTCTACCTCGGCCTGGTGCTGCTGTGCTCCGCCTTCGCCGGGCTCCCGCCCTTCATGGTGATGTCCGTGGTGGCGGGCATGCTGCGGGTGCGGATGTGGCTGTTCCTGAGCACCGGCCTGGTCGGCCGGTTCCTCCGGTTCTGGATCGTGCTCGAGGCCGCGGACTACGCGTGGTTCCTGCTCTGACTCAGAGGTCGGTCGCGCCGTCCAGGGCCTCGCGCAGCAGGTCGGCGTGGCCCGCGTGCCGGCTGTACTCCTCCACCATGTGCACCAGGATCCAGCGCAGCGTGATGCGCCCGCCGTGGCCCGCGTGCGCCGAAGATCGTGCGACCTCCTGGTCCAGGCCCGCGCCGACGACCTCGTCGAGGATCCGCTCGGAGGCGGCCACGGCGCCGTCGAACAGGGCGACCAGCTGCTCCGGGGTGTCCGCGAGGGCGCTGTTCCAGTCCCAGTCGCGGTCCGCGGACCAGTCCACCGTGTCCCACGGCGGCGCGGGCTCGCTGCCCCGCAGGCGGACCGAGAACCACTCGTCCTCGACATAGGCGAGGTGCTTGAGCATCCCGGCCAGCGTCATGGTCGACGGCGGGTGCGGCGTGCGCAGCTGCTCCGCCGTCAGACCCGCGCACTGGCGCCGGATCGTGGCCCGGTAGAAGTCGACGAAGGACCGCAGCATCGTCACCTCGTCGGCGGCGACCGGCGGGTCGGTGCGCTCGATCCGGTCGATCTCGGCGCGGGACCCGGGGCTGATCTCGGTGCTCATGGTGCTCTCCGTGCTCGTGCCGTTTTCGGTGCTCATCGTGCGACCGTACCGATCGCCAGCACGTGCTGGCTCATGTCCGTGACCCCGGGCGTCGTCGACAACGCACGGGCGAGGGTGAGCGCGGCGTCGATCAGCGCCGGGGCCTCCGGGGCGTCGAGCGGAACCCGCTCCAGCGCCCCGCCGGCGGGCCCCTCCACCCCGTGCACGACGACGTCGGACAGACCCGCCTCGGTCGCCTCCCCCAGGAGCTCCGCGGCGTCGTGGAAGTGCGCCGCCGGGAACGGGATGTCGGACGGCGCCGCGCCGTGCTCCAGGATCGCCTGCCAGGTGGGCGGCCTGAAGCCCTCGTAACCGCCGCCGACCAGCGCCGCGAGCCGCGTGATGCCGGCGGCGACGACGGTGCCGCCCGGCCGGGTCACGCGTGCGGCCTCGCGCAGCGCACGCAGCCGGTCGTCGCGCGCCGCGAGGTGGTAGAGCGGGCCGAGGAGCAGCACGGCGTCGAACGTGTCGTCGGCCAGGTCCAGGCCCGGCGCGGCCAGGTCCCGCGCGTCGCCGACCCGCGCCGCGAAGGTGCCGTGCTCGGCCGCGCGCGCGACCTGCTCGGCGACCGGGTCGACCAGCAGCACGTCGAAGCCGTCCGCGGCCAGCGGTGCGGCGTGCACGCCGGTGGCGCCGCCGACGTCGAGCACCCGCGCGCCGGGCGCGAGACGCCGTCGGACAAGCTCCTGGGTCCGGAGGCGCTCCAGCGGGCCCTGCGCCGAGCGGGACGTGAGCCGCGCGTGCTCGTCCCAGCCGGTCAGGCCCGCGTAGTACTCCTGGACCCGCGCGTCGAGCGCGAGCTGGCCGCTCGTGTGCCGGCCACCGTGCTGCCCGTGGTGCTGCCCGCCATGCTGTCCGTCGTCGTCGTCGCTCACCATGGCGCGACGGTAGCGACCGACCTCGCGGGGTCGCCAGGTGTTTCCGGGAGGAAAACATTCGGGTGAAACGGACGAGCCGAATCGTTACATATCCAGTACGCCCCTTTTGCTCGGAGTGTGAGCATGGCAACATTCGCCAGGTGCACCTGATCCGAGAATTCGCACCTGACGCCTACGAGTTCGCGCTGTCGTCCTGGTCGTGGATAGGGACGGGTGACAAGACCCCGCGCTTCGCCTCCTGCTTCGGCGACCTCTTCCTGGAGTCGCACGACGGCTGGTGGTTCCTCGACACCGTCGAGGGCACGCTGGAGCGCCGCTGGGGCACGATGGAAGAGATGTTCGCCGACCTCGAGACCGAGGACGGCCGCGCCGAGTACCTCCTGGAGGAGACGCTCAACGCCGCCCTCGGCCAGGGCATGCGGCTCGGCGACGACGAGGTCTTCGCATTCCTCCCGCCGCCCGCGGTGACGGGCACCATGTCGGTGGACTCCCTGGCACCGCTGCGGTTCGCCATCGCGGCCAACCTCGCCGGGCGCATCCACGGCGAGCTCAACGGCGTGCAGCCCGACGCAGGGGCGTCGGCGCTTTTCGCGGCGCAGAACCAGGTTGCTCAACAGGCCGCTCAGAACCAGGCTGCTCAGAACCAGGCGGCACAGGGGCTGACCGGGGCGACGCCGTCGTTCGACTCGCCGAACCCCCCGGCCGACCTGTGGCAGCCGGCCGCGCAGCAGGTGAACACGGGCGCCTACCCCGCGTACCAGCCGGGCCACGACGCACGGCAGGCGGCGGCGTACCCCGCCGGATACCAGACCGAGTACGCGGCCGGGGCCGAGCTGGACTACCGGAGCGGGCAGCAGGGCTACGACCCGGGGGCCTACGGCGCCGGGGCGGGCCAGGGGTCGTACGGGGCCGCACCCGGTTCGCACGCCGCCGGGGCCGGTACCGGTACCGGCACCGCAGGGGCGCACGCGGCCGGCGCGCCGGATTCGTCAGGTGCCGCCGCTGCGCCTCGGGGATACGTGCCGGCAGGTCCCGACGGGTACCGCACGTACGACTACGAGGACAACGCCCACACGCTCGACTCGGGCCAGTTCAGCCAGTACATCGCGGACCAGTACAACACCGGCCAGATGTCCGCCGTCGCCCACGAGACGCCCGTCCCGGCGCAGCCCAGGCTGCGACAGGACGGGCGTCGGTCTTACGCCTGAGCTGCTGAGCGGCGGCTACCGGTCCGGGCTGGGTTCGATCGGACTGGGTTCGGCCGGGCCGGGGTGGTCCGGCCCGGGTTCGTCCAGGCCGGCCACCGCGGCGAGGATCAGGACCGACCCGGCGATTCCCGCCGGCCCGAGCCGTTCCCCCAGCACGACCGCCGCGGCGACGGCCGCCGTCACCGGCTCCACCAGGGTCGCGACCACGGCCGCACCGCTGCGGGTGCTGCGCAGACCCGCGTAGAAGAGCCCGTAGGCGAGGGCCATCGTGAACACGCCGAGGTAGGCGAGGGTGCCGAGCGCCGCCAGGTCGCTCGTGACGAACGGTCCGCCGCCGGCCAGCGCCACCGGGACCAGTCCGACGGCGCCCGCCGTCGTCGCCACGGTGGTCAGGGCGAGCGGGTCGACGACGGGCGACGCCAGCAGCGTGCCGCCCAGCGCCGTCGTCGCGGCGTAGACCGAGCCGGAGGCGACGGCCAGCAGCAGGCCGAGCACCGGCCGGCTCCCGACGGCGTCGGCCCCCGAGGCGGCGCTGACCAGCACCAGCCCGGACAGTGCAGCGGAGACGACCAGCCCGAGGCGCAGGGTGCTGCGCGACGGGGCGGTCCGGCGTCGGGCCCGGACGAGGTCCACCCCGGCGAGGAGGACCGGGGCGAGGCCCAGGCTGACGACCGTCGCGACGGTGACGCCCGCGGTCGCCACGGAGCCGAAGTAGAGCGCCTGGTAGGCGCCCGTCCCCAGCCCGACGACGACGGCGCGCACCGGGTGGGCCCGGACCAGCGCCAGCAGCTGCGGCCCCCGGCGCAGGACGAACGAGGCGGCGACCAGCACGAGGGCCGCGATCAGCATGCGGTAGGCGCTGACCGTCAGGACGGACATCGACGAGTGGTCGCGGAGGATTTCGAGGGCGAGACCGCCGGTGCCCCACAGGACTCCGGCGAGGCAGACGAGCAGCAGCCCGATCCGAGGTGATGACATGTTGTGCTCCTGGCCGGGCACCCGCAGGTCCCGACCTGTTCCGAGGGGTTCCGGAGAGCTGGCCGGAGCTCACGACGAAGATGCCGAGGTCCGTCAGGCGTCCGGGAGGGAAGACATCTCGGAGCACGCCGCAGGACCAGACCCGCGTGGGCTGGTCGTGGTGCCGCTCCGGTCAGACGACCGGGGGCGGCAGGACGGAGAAGTTCGGAGTCACGATCGGGATGCTAGCAGCGGTGACCGGGCGCGCAGGGCGTTGTCCACAGCTTTGGATCTGGGGATGCGGCTCGCTTGCCTCGAACATATATTCGAGGCATCAGCGATGCTTGAGGATGATGGGCTGGACGAGTCAAGGGGGCGGGCGTGAACGAGAACCTGAACATGAGCGCTGGGCCTGTCACGGCCGTCGAGCGGTCGTTGCTGAGGCACACGACGGCTGGTTCGCACACGCTTCCTGGCGCCGTCGCTCCGTGCCTGAGCTGGACCTCACTCCCGCCGGACGGCAGGGGGCCGGCGCCTGAGGTCGTTGTCACCTGGACCGGGCACGGCGGAGCCACCCGTCCGACGACGACGGACCCTGTCGGCGACCCGGCCGGGCAGGTCGGTGCTGCTCTGCCTGCCGAGCTGTCCGACCTGTGCACGCTGCCCGTCGGTGCGGGCCTGGTGGCCGCGCTGACCGCGGTCGAGGTGGCGGACACCAACGACGGGGACCTGGTCGATGTCGCTGCCCGGTGGCAGGACATCATCTCCTGGGCCACCGCCATGCAATCACGCGCCACCGGCGAGATCGCCCGACGACGCGGCTGGACGGCCGAGCACAACGCCGCAGCAGCCGAGATCAGCGCCCGCCTGCGCATCCCACAAACAGACGCGAACAAGCTCATGGCCCGCGGAACCGGCCTCGCAGAACACCCCCAGGTCATGAACGCCCTGCGCGACGCCACCCTCGACACCGCCAAGGCCGACATCCTGCTGCGCGCCGGCAACCCCCTGACCGTCGAGGAACGCGACCAGGCCATCACCCGCTACCTCCCCCAAGCCCCCGACCACACCCGCCGCTGGCTCCGCGACAAGATGAACCAGTACGCCACCCGGCTGCACGGTGCGACGGAGGTGACCAAGCAGGCAATGACCCGCCGCGCCGTCTATCTCGACCCCGCCGACAACTCGATGGCCTGGATCAGCACCAACCTGCCCGCCGCCGACGCAGCTGTCCTCTGGGACGCCATCGAGCAGGCCGCCCACGCCCTGCGGCGAACACCCGGCACCACCCGCACCCTGGCCCAAGCCCGCGCCGACGCCCTCGTCGCCCTGACCACCGGCCGGATCGTCGTCCCGTCACTACCCGAGTGCGCCCCCGACGACCCCGGCGACCACAGCACGCGGAGTGCTGGTGAGCAGACCATGCCCCGCACCACCGTGCCCGCCACCGGATGCGCCTGCGGAGGCTGTACCTGCGGCGGAACCGCGATACGGGTCATCACCGTCCGACCGCAGATCCGCGTCACCGTCCCCGCCACCATGCTCCTCGGCCTCGACAACACCCCCGGCCACCTGGACGGCTACGGACCCATCCCGGCCGAGACCGCCGCCCGCATCGCCACCGACGCCACCTGGCAACGCCTGCTCACCGACCCGGTCACCGGCATCCTGACCGACTACTCCACCACCGCCTACCAACCCGGCAAGATCCTCCGACAAGCCGTCACCGCCCGGGACCAGACCTGCTGCTTCCCCCAGTGCGACCGACCCGCCCACCACGCCGACCTCGACCACATCGATCCCTACGACCACCAGCTCGACCCCACCGCCCAACCACCAGGAACACCTGGACAGACCCGCGCCACCAACCTGCAGCCGCTGTGCCGCGGCCACCATCTGGCGAAGACCCACCACGGCTGGGACGTCACCCGCGACCCCGACACCGGGAACACGACCTGGACCGCTCCCACCGGACACACCCACACCCGACCACCCACCCAGACCGGCCCCACCACCGACCCCGCTGACCACAGGTACGCAGACACCAACATCACGAGCCTTGCTGAGGACGTTCGCCGGCTCCTCGGACGGCGAGCCCCGGACGGCCGGACGAACACCCGGGCCCCTGCCGACAATCACGACACACACGACACGGCCAAAGCCCACCGGCCCGATCCCGGGGAACCGCCGTTCTGACCACCCGGCGCGCCGTCCATCGCCTCGCTGTCCTGCCCCTCGCGAAACTGCCCGTCACCCCTCGTCGTCACCGCTCAGCTCAGCGGCGCGGCGGAGCACGAGCTCGGGTACGGAGTCCGTGACGTAGTCCTCGGTGAGGGGCGCCGACGTCGTCCGGCGCACCGGCACGACGCCGGCCCATCCGTCGAGCTCCAGGTCGCCCGGTTCGAGGGTGGCGCCACCCTCGCGCTGCTTCATGGAGGCCTCGGCCAGCGGCAGCGCGATCACGACGGTGGCCGCGAGCTCCTTGCGGGTCGCCGGCCGCAGCGTCGCGGACCGCCCGGGCACCATGTGGTCCACGACGAGGTCGAGCGCACGACGCCGCTCCTCGGGGTCGGTCACCCTCCGGGGCCGCCCGATCACCACCGCCGACCGGTAGTTCATCGAGTGGTGGAATCCCGTCCGCGCCAGGACCAGGCCGTCCAGCTCCGTGACCGTGACGCACACGTCACGCTCGAGCGCCGGGGCCAGCCATCCCGCCGCGACAGAACCGTGCAGGTAGAGCGTGCCGCCGTCGTCAGGCCCCTCGGGGTCCACGCCGAACGCGGTCGGCAGGACGACCGGGTGCGCACCCGCCAGCACGCCGAGGTGCACGATCAGCGCGTCGGACAGGAGCACCATGAGCCGGTCACGCTCGTCTACCTGGCGGTTGCGGCCACGGGTCGGCGTGGTCCGATCCGTGGGCGAGAGCGGAGCGGAGGACGGGTCGAGCGCGGTCGAGCCGGCTCCGACCGAACCAGCCGCGTTGGAACCAGCCGTGGCCGAGGATGCTGTGGGCGCACCGGGCGCTGCCAGGTCGGACGTGGCTTGAACGGGTGCATCGTGACCGGGTGCGTCCGGCCCCGGGGTGAGCTGCTGCGTCGTCATAGGGCTAGCCTGGGCCTGGAGTGGCTGGTGGACACGAGCCAGTTCGGCATCAGTTGAACAGGCCACTCACCTGCGGACCGGTCCGGGCACGCCGTCTGGCTCCAGCCTCACCGAACCAACCGACTCCCGCCCGGACCCAGCCCGACCCGACCCGACCTGACCTGACCCGGCCTGACCCGGCCCGACCCGACCCGAAAGCAAACCCAATGCTCCCGGTCCGCCTCGACCGCACCCGCCCCGAGCCCCTCCCCGCGCAGCTCGCCGCCGCCGTCCGCGCGCTCGTGACCGACGGCACCCTCGGCACCGGCGACCGCCTCCCCTCCAGCCGCGCGCTGGCGGCCGACCTGGGTGTGGCGCGCGCCGTCGTCGAGCAGGCGTACGACCAGCTCCTGGCCGAGGCCTGGGTCTCGACCCGGCACGGGGCCGGCACGTTCGTGGCGTCCGGGGAGACGCTCCCCGCGCACCCGCCTCCCCCGCGGCCCGCCGTCCAGCCGCCCCGGTACATCCACCTGGACGCCGGCACGCCCTGGATCGACCCGCGTCATCTCGCGGGCTGGCGCCGCGCCTGGCGGGAGGTCTCCACGGCCACGCCGCCGCGGGGCTACCCGGACCCGAGCGGCCTGGCCGAGCTGCGCGAGGCCCTCGCCGAACGGCTCGCCCGCACCCGGGGCCTGACCGTCGCCCCGGACGAGATCCTGCTGACCAACGGCTCCACGGACGCGCTGCGGCAGCTGCTCGGTGTGCTCGGCCCCGGCGACGTCCTGGTCGAGGACCCCGGCTACCGGGCCGCCGTGGAGACGGTCCGCATGTCGGGGCGCGACGTCGTCGACCACCCCGCGCTCGCGCCCGTCACCGACCTGACCGGGTGCGCCGCCGCGTACGTCACGCCGGCGCACCAGCACCCGCTGGGCCGGGTCATGCCCGCCGCGGACCGGCTCGCGCTCCTGGCTGCCGCCCGGGCCGTGGGCGCCGTCGTGGTCGAGGACGACTACGACTCCGAGTTCCGGTACGACGTCGCCCCCGTGCCCGCCCTCGCGGCCCTCGACCGGTCACAGGTCGCCTACGTCGGCACCGCGTCGAAGTCGGTCAGCCCGAGCCTGCGGCTCGGCTGGCTCGTCGCGCCGCCCGAGGTCCACGAGCGACTTCTGGACCGCCGCGCCATCACGCACGACACGCCGCCCTGGGCGAGCCAGCGTGCCCTGCTCACGCTGCTCCGCGACGGCTGGGTCGACAAGGTGGTGCGCACCGCGCGCCACGTCTACGCCGACCGGGCGCCCCGGGTCGCCGCCGCGCTGGGACCGCACGCCGCGCTCGCCGGGCCGCTGGCCGGCATGTACTCGACCTGGCACACGAGCCCGGCGGCGGCGCTGGCGGCGCGGACCTCTGCCCGCGCCGCCGGGTTCGACGTCCGGCTCCTGGCGGACTACTGC
>NZ_JBHVEG010000052.1:0-36793 GCF_042802395.1 Promicromonospora sp. NPDC057488 | reverse complement strand
GGTCCCTGGAGGGACCTGTACGTCTGACACGTCAGCGGCCGGGGCGCACCAGGCCGGACTCGTAGGCGCAGACCACCATCTGCGTGCGGTCGCGCAGGGCGAGCTTGTTCAGGATGCGCGAGACGTGCGTCTTGACGGTCTGCTCGGCCAGGTGCAGCTCGGTGGCGATCTCGGCGTTGGACCGCCCGGCCGCGACGGCCTTCATCACGTCCATCTCGCGGTCGGTCAGCCCGCCCAGGGTGGCCGCCACCGAGGCGGGCGTGGCCGGGCGCGCGGCGTAGTCCGCGATGAGGGCCCGGGTGATCCGCGGGGACAGGAGCGCGTCGCCGGCCGCGACGGTCCGGACGGCGTGGGTGAGCTCCTCGGGCGGGGAGTCCTTGAGCAGGAACCCGCTGGCGCCGGCGCGCAGGGCGGAGAAGACGTACTCGTCGGCGTCGAAGGTGGTCAGCATGATGACCTTGGGCGGGGTGCCGGGCAGGCCCATGACGGTGCGGGCGGCGTCCAGCCCGTTGACCTTGGGCATCCGGATGTCCATCAGCACCACGTCGGGCTGCACGCGGCGGACGACGTCGGCGATGCCGGCGCCGTCGTCGCTGGTGCCGACCACCGTGATGCCCTCGTGCGAGTTCAGGAGGGCCTCGAACCCGGCGCGGATCATCGACTGGTCGTCGACGATCAGCACGCGGATGTCGCGAGCGACGTCGGCAGGTGCTGGCATGGGGACAACCTAACGGAGAGACGAAAGTATGACGGCGGGTCGCTCGTGGGAGGGACGCGCGCGGCGGCGGCGACGGCATAGCCTGCGCATGATGGATCACCCACCCCAGACGCGGCGACGACGGCTGCGCTCCCTGACCCGCCTGGACGTCAGTGCGGTCTCGATCGCGCGCCGCGAGGTCGTGTGGCTGTGGTCGCTGGTCTCGATCGCGGCGGTCACGCTGGTCGCCGTCGGCTGGCCGGTCACCGCCTCCGGCTACGGCACCCACCCCGCTGCCGCGATGGCGTTCACGCTGGTCAACTGCGCCGCCGCGATCCTGGCGATGCGCTGGCCGTGGGCCGGGCTGAGCGCCTCGATCGCGGGGTCCGCCGCGCTGACGGTCGTCACCGCGGGGGCCGCCCCCGAGTGGCCCTGGCCGTGGCCCGTCACGGTGCTGCTGGCGCACTGCCTGACGGTGTTCGTGCTGGCGCTGCGCCACTCCTGGTACTGGGCCTCGTCCCTCTGGCTGGCCGGCGCGATGCTGACCGTGCTCGCGCCCGCCGCGCTGAGTGACGGAGGACACCCCGCCGCGTTCGCCAACGGCGTCGTGCTGGTCTCCCTCAGCGGCGGCTTCGCCCTGTTCGGTGTGCTGGTGCGCCTGTGGAGCCTGAGCGTGCTGCGCATGGAGCAGGCCGAGCGGCTCAGCGCCACGGAGACGGGGCGCCGCCGCGAGCTCGAGGAGCGCAACCGGATCGCCCGCGAGCTGCACGACGTCGTCGCGCACAGCATGTCGGTCATCACCGTCCAGGCCTCCACCGCGCGCTACCGCCTGCCCGGGCTGGACGAGGCGGTGCAGCGCGAGTTCGAGGAGATCGCCGCCTCCTCGCGGCGCGCCCTGGGGGAGATGCGCGGCCTGCTGGGCATCCTGCGCGGCCACGACGACGCGCCCACGGCGCCGCTGCCGACCCTGTCCGACGTCACGGGGCTGATCGAGTCCACGCGCGCGTCCGGCGTCACCATCACCTACCGGGAGGCGCACGCGGGCGCCGGTGACGCCGATGGTGCCGGTGACGCCGAGAGCACCGCCGAGGGCGATCCCGTGCCCGAGGTCGTGGGCCTGACGGCGTTCCGCGTGGTCCAGGAGGCCCTGAGCAACGCCCTGCGGCACGCCCCCGGGTCCGCGATCACCGTGACCGTCACCGACGACGGGCACGTGCTGCGCGTGGCCGTCAGCAACACCCCGCCCGACCGCGACGACGAACCCACCCCCGGCGCCCGCCTGGGCCTGGCCGGCATCCGCGAGCGCGTCACGGCGCTCGGCGGCACGGTCAGCGCCGGCCCCACGCTCGACGGCGGCTTCCAGCTCACCGCGATCCTGCCCGTCGAGGACCCCGACCCGATACCTGCGTAGGGGGTGAGAATGGCTCCTGCGGGGGACGCGCCACCACAAGCCGTGTTCCTAGGTTGACGCCCATGACGACCGAAGCCCCGCCCCGCCCGGCCGGCCAACGACGCACGGCCCGCAACGCGCAGACCAACGACTACTTCGAGCTCGTCGAACGCGCCAACGCCGCCGGCCTCATGGGACGCCGCGTCGGCTGGTACGTCGGCCGCACCATCGCCCTGGCCGCCGCCCTGGCGCTCGCGCTCGTGCTGCTGCTGACCCTCGGGCAGACCTGGTGGCAGCTCGCCGTGGCGGTGCTGTTCGGTGTCGTGTTCACCCAGGGCGCGTTCCTCGCCCACGACGGCGGGCACCAGCAGATCTTCGCCCACGGCCGGAACAACGAGTGGTTCTCCCGCATCGTGGGCAACCTCTTCGTGGGCCTGAGCATCGGCTGGTGGAACCGCAAGCACAACAAGCACCACGGCAACCCCAACGTGATCGGCAAGGACGGCGACATCGCCACGGGGGCGCTCGTGTTCGTCCCGGGGGAGGAGTCGGGGCGCACCGGGTTCCTCGGCTGGGTCACCCGCCGCCAGGGCTGGCTGTTCTTCCCGATGCTGGCCCTGTTCGGCCCCGTGCTGCACGCCAACTCGGTGCAGACCCTGGCCACCACCCCGGCGATCAAGCACCGCGCGACGGAGAGCGTGCTCCTGGCGATCCGCCTGATCGGCTTCCCGACCCTCGTCCTCCTCACCCTCGGCCCGGTGCTCGGCCTGGCGTTCATGCTGGTCCAGCTCGCCACCTTCGGCGTCTACATGGGCGCCACCTTCGCGCCCAACCACAAGGGCATGCCGCTGCTGCCCAAGGACAACAGCATCGACTTCCTGCGCCGCCAGGTGCTCACCTCGCGCAACATCCGGGGCGGCCGGTTCGTCGCCTGGGCCATGGGCGGCCTCAACTACCAGGTCGAGCACCACGTCTTCCCGCGGATGCCCAGCGTCAACCTGCGCCAGGTCCGCCCCATCGTGCAGGAGTTCTGCGCCGAGCGCGGCATCCCGTACACCGAGACCGGCCTGGTCGAGTCCTACGGCATCATCGTGCGCTACCTCAACCGCGTCGGCCTCGGCTACGCCGACCCCATGGACTGCCCGATCGTCGCGCAGTACCGCTGACCCCGGCATGGGAGGCGGACGTCGTCAGGCAACGCGGCCGACGACGTCCGCCACACCCAGCGGGACCCGGCCCGTCAGGCGCCGCACCTCGTTCGAGACGACGCTCCACCGGTCCTGGCGGACGGACGCGAACATGCTGCCGTACGCATACGTCCACCAGGGGTCCTCACCGGCCCGCGCCAGGTCCTCGACCAGCACCCGCGGCTCCACGTCCGTGTACCGCACCAACCGCCCCGCGACCCGCGTGAGCTCCTCGGCCACCCCTTCCAGGGACAGCGCCCGAGGCCCCGTCAGGTCATGGTGCCGCCCGCTCGGCGGCAGCAGCGCCAGCGCGGCCAGGCCCCGCCCCACGTCGGCCCGCGAGACCAGCGACACCCGGCCCTGCCCGGCCGGCACCCGCAGCTCGCCCGAGACCAGCGCCGGCCGCAGGAACGCCGCGAAGAACTCCGTGAACAGCGACGCCCGCGCGAACGAGAACCCGCACCCGCTCGCCGCCAGCAGACCCTCCGTGTACCCGTTGGTGAACGCGTAGCAGAACGGCGACGCCAGGTCCGCGTCCACCCCGCTCAGGTACACCACGTGCCCCACGCCCGAGTCCGCGGCCGCCCGCACCACGTTCCCGTGCTGCACCAGCATCCGCGCCGCCTCACCGTCACCCGAGACGAACACCAGGGTGTCCACCCCCACCAGCGCCGCCCGCAACGAGGCCAGGTCGTCGTAGTCCGCATACACCGAGGACACCGAGCCCCGCACACCCGGACCGGTCGCCACCTCCTCCGGACGCCGGGCCAGCGCCACGACCTCGTGCCCGGCGCTCGCGGCCAAGAGACCCACGACCTGACCACCTACCGTGCCGGTCGAACCGGTGACCGCGATCTTCACGCCGGTCAGGCTACCGGCGGGACCCGCCGTTCCCGCTGTCCCCGGCGACGCCGCGACCGCCGACGCCGTCCAGCACCGCCAGCTCCTCGCCGCTCAGCTGCAGGGCGCTCGCGGCGACGTTCTCCTCCAGGTGCGCCACGCTGCCCGTGCCGGGGATCGCCAGGACGTGCGGACCCCGGTGCAGGGTCCAGGCCAGGCGCACCTGCGCCGGGGTGGCGCCGTGCGCCGCCGCGATCGCGGCGACCTCCGCCTGCCCGGTGTCGTCGGCGCCTGCGGCGGGTGACGCCCCGGGCACGGCCGCACCCACCGCGAAGAACGGCACGAACGCGATGCCGCGCTCGCCGCACAGGGCGACCAGAGCGTCGTCGTCCCGGCTGGTCAGGCCGTACTGGTTCTGCACGCACACCACGGGGGCGATCGCCAGCGCCTCCGTGAGCTGCTCGGCCAGCACGTTCGACACGCCGAGGTGCCGGACCAGGCCGGCGTCCCGCAGCTCGGCGAGGGCACCGAAGTGCTCGGCGACCGAGTCGGCCGCCCGGCCCTCGCCCGCCATGCGGGTACCCCAGCGCAGGTTGACGACGTCGAGGTGGTCCCGGCCGAGCTGGCGCAGGTTCTCCTCGACCTGCGCGCGGAGCTGGTCGGGGCGCGCCATCGGCTCCATCTGCCCGTCCCGCGACCGCGCGGGCCCCACCTTCGTGGTGATCACCAGGTCGTCCCCGTAGGGCTGCAGGGCGGTGCTGATCAGCTCGTTGGCCGACCGGGTGGGCGTGAAGTAGAACGCGGCGGTGTCGATGTGGTTCACGCCGAGCTCGACGGCGCGGCGCAGCACCGCGAGCGCTGAGTCACGGCTGCGGGGCGCCGGGTCCCAGGGCATACCCATCAGCCGCATCGCGCCGAGGCCGACCCGGTTGACCGTGCGGTCGCCGAGCTGCCAGGTAGTGGTGGACGTCGTATCGGTTGTCATACGGCCACCCTGACCCCGGGCCCACGAAATCCCGGCCCGTTGGCAGGTTGTTGCCGCGGTCGGCGCCCACCTGGTGCCCGGCCCGGCGGACGGGGCATGATCGATGCCATGCGGACGGGCGAGATGGTCACGATCGTGCACGGCGAGCGCGAGCTGATGGAGCGCACGGCGCACCTGCTGGCGTCCGCCACCGACGTCGCCTGCGCCGCCAACGACCTGGCGACCTGGGCCCGCGCGCAGGCGTCCGGCGAGCTCGCCGACGCCATCCGCCACCGCCGGCCCGGCGACGTCCGGATCCGCAAGGTCTACCGGTCCGCCCTGCTGCTGGACCCCGTCGCCGCACAGGGCCTGGCCCGCGACCGTGACCTGCACGGCGCCCAGATCCGCATCACCACCGACGAGATCAACGAGACGATCATCCTCGACCGCCGCCTGGTGATCCTCGCCGGCGACCTCCACGCCGGGCAGCGCAGCTACAGCGTGATCACCCAGCCCGAGACCGTGCAGGGCGTCACCTCCCTGTTCGAGGCCGCCTTCCGGTCCGCCACCGACCTCGCCGTCTACGACACGCAGATCGCCGAGATCCGCCAGCTCGCACCCCAGGTCCTGGACCTGCTCAGCCAGGGCGTCAAGGACGAGACCGCCGCCCGCACCCTGGGGCTGGGCGTGCGCACCTACCGGCGGCGCGTCGCCGAGCTGATGGCCGCCCTCGGCGCCGAGTCCCGGTTCCAGGCCGGCGTCCGGGCACGGGAGCTCGGCCTGGTCTGACCGGGTCCCGACCCCGTCGGACCAGGGGAGCAGTGTCAGTGGCTGGTGCGAGACTCCCCACGTGACCGAACGCGCACCCGTACCCGTCGACGTCGTCCAGCGGATCGCCGCGATCCTCGACCGCCTGCCCGAGTGCAGGGAGCACGACGCCTGGACCGGCGTCGCCTGGAAGACCCGCGACAGCACCGTCGCACACGTCTTCGGCGGCGAGGACGGCCTGGTCCGCGTCACCTTCCGCGCCGACCCCGACGAGGTCCACGCCTTCCAGCACCTCGGCCCCCAGTACTTCAAGGCCGACTGGGGGAGCAACGTCGTCGGCCTCGTCCTGGACCAGCACACCGACTGGGACGAGCTCGCCGAGCTCCTCACCGACTCCTACTGCATCCAGGCACCCCAGCACCTCGCCGACCGGATCGACCGCCCAGGCGTGCCCGACGCCCCGTGACTAACCTCGAGGAATGACGCACCGCACACAGGTCGAGACCTGGGTCCGCGACTACGAACGACTCTGGCGCACCGCAGGCACCGACGACCTCGCCCAGATCTTCACCGCCGACGCCACCTACAAGACCTCACCCTGGGCACCACCCGTCGTCGGGCTCGCGGCGCTCGCGGAGTTCTGGGACGCCGAGCGTGACGGCCCGGACGAGGAGTTCACGCTGACCGCCCAGATCATCGCCGTGGACGGGCCGACGGCGGTGGTCCGGGTCAACGTCGAGTACCTCGAGACGGGGGACCGCTGGCGCGACCTGTGGATCCTGGAGCTCGACGACCACGGGCTGTGCAGCGCCTTCGAGGAGTGGCCGTTCGCGCCGGGCAGGCACGCTCAGTAGCCGCGGTCCCGCACCACGGCCGAGGACGGCCGGACCCCGGCGCGGATCTCGGTGAGCGCCGCGTCGAGCGCGCCCACGACGTCGGACGCCAGGGTGAGCCCCGATACGTGCGGTGTGACCGTGACGTCCGGCCTCCGCCACAGGGGCGACGACGCCGGGAGCGGCTCCTGCTCGACGACGTCCAGGGTCGCGTGCCGCACGCTGCCGGCGTCGAGCGCGTCCACCAGCGTCGTGGTGCGCACGGCCGAGCCGCGGCCGATGTTGACCAGGTGCACCCCGTCGAAGGCCCGTAGCAACGCGGGCTTGACCAGGCCGTCGGTCTGCGGGGTGTGGGGGAGCGCGAGCACCAGGACGTCGGCCCGGGCTCCGTCGAACGTCGTCGCGGACGGGCTGCCGGACTGCGTGCTGACTGCCTCGTCGAGCGGCAGGACGACGTCGAACGCGTCGTCGTGCCGGCCGGTCCTGCTCAGGCCGACGACGCGGTACCCGAGCGCTCCCAGAGTCCGGGCGATCGCCGAACCCATCGCCCCGGTGCCGATCACGACCGCCTCCTGACGGCGGGGTGGCAGCGGCGGCTCCGAGCGATCCCACGTCGCGGTCGCCGACCGGTTGAGGTACCACGCGACGTGCCAGCGCTCCGCGAGCACCCAGGTCAGCACGTACTCGGCGATCCGCGGCGGCATGGTGCCCGTCGTGCGGGTCAGGAGAGCGCTTTCCGACAAGGTGGACGCCAGCCGCTCGACCCCGGCGTTGGGGGAGTGGACCCAGGCGGCGCCTCCTGCCCGCGCGGGATCACTCGTGATCACGAGCGTCGCGTCCTGCTCGGTGACCTCCAGCCCGTGGGACCTCGCCCAGGCGCCGAGCGCTTCACGCCAGCCGGGGTCGACGTCGTCACCGACGCGGACCGTGGGGCGACGCCGCAGAGCGTCGGCCACAGGCAGCACGTCGGTTGCTCGGGCAGCGCGTTCCCTGGCATCGAGTTCAGATGTCATGCGGCGATTGTGCCCTGCGGGCGGCGTCGGGATGGTGCCTGTCTCTGTGTCGGGAAGGGTGCTGGGTGCCGGGTGCGGTGGACCGGTCGGAGCTTCGTTATGTCAGCGAGCGTGGGGCCTGACGGTGATCCTGGATCGCGGGCCTCAGGTGCGCAGGTGGTCGCGGAAGCCAGTCGAGCCATCGAGACGGTTCGTGCACGACGACATGCAGGTGCTGCGTGAGGAGTTCCACGGACGGGAAGCACGGCGGGGACTTGCGGCCGTCGGTGTCACCGAGCGGGCGTCGTGCGTAGGGCTGGAGTCGATCGGGTCCTGACGCGCGATGCCAGCCCGACATAGCGCCGATTCGGTCTACGGGCCGGTGCGAATGCTGAGATCCCGCGCTTCTCGCGTAGCTCCGATAATGCACATTATGTCATTACGGCGTGGAGAACGGCCGGGAACCACGCCCCCAGGGTGCCGCTGAGGACGTTGCAGAGCGAGGTCGCACGTCAAGCTCGCGATCAGAAACGCGGTCGGCGGCCCAGGATCGGCCCTGAGCGCGCTCAGCGGGCTACCTGCGCCCGACCCTTCACCTTTGAGGCCTAAGTTTCTCGCCTTTGACGAGGCCCAAAGACGAGAAACTTAGGCCTCAAAGGTGATCGGACGACGACGATCAGGCAACCGACGCCCAGGCAACCGACGTCATGGCGCGACCTGGCCGGACAGACCTGGCCGGACAGACCTGGTCGACCGGTGCTGGATCCTGACGGATCCCTGGAGCCCTGGATCCTTGAGCCGTGGGCCGTCGACACCCGCGCGACCACGCCTGAGCCGTCGACCCGTGGCGCGTCCAGGCGCCCCACCCCTACCGACCCTCGGCACCCAAGAACCTAAAGCAGTGTGTATAGCGCAACACAACTGTCTTTCGACATCAAACAAGATCACCACGGTAGCAGTCCGGATTTTCTGCGGCGCCGCTCCGCACCGCGGGCATACGCTCCGAGACGATGAACCTCGCCGGGATACTCGCCGCCTCCACCAGCACCGCCGTGCTCGTCGAGGGCGAGAGCGACCGCGCGGCCGTCGAGGCCCTCGCCGCGCGACAGGGACTCCCCCTCGCCGACCTCGGTGTGCAGGTCGTCGCGATGGGCGGCATCACCAACATCGGTCACCACCTGGTCGCCCTGCTGGACTCCCCCGCCGGCCTCCCGCTTGCCGATGCCGACGCCGCCAGGCCGGAGCGCGCTGACCGGCTCGCCACGACCGCGCCCACCACACGCACAGCATCGACCCTGCGGATCGGCGGCCTGTACGACGTCGCCGAGGAGCGCTTCGTGATCAAGGGCCTGGACCGGGTCGGGCTCCGCCCCGAGGCTGCGACCACTCCCCTGTCGGCGCACGGCTTCTTCCGCTGCGACCGGGACCTCGAGGACGAGCTGATCCGCGCGCTCGGCGTCGACGGGGTGATCGAGCTGATCACGGCCGAGGGCGAGCTGCGCAGCCTCGAACGCCTGCAGGGCCAGCCTGCGCAGCGCGACCGCACCACGGCCCAGCAGCTGCACCGGTTCTTCGGCAGCAAGGGCGGCCGCAAGGAGTACTACGGGCGGCGCCTGGCCGAGGTCGTCCCCCTGGACCGGGTGCCCGAGCCCCTGGGCGAGCTGCTGCGCTGGGCCACCTGACCACAACGGCCTGACCACCGCCGCCCGACGCTCACTCCCGTGCCGGGTCCAGCACCACCATCCCCGCGCGCGGCGCGGTGTCCATCGTCGGCACCAGCCGGGCGGCCTCCGCCATGCCGACGACGCGGTCGAGCAGGTCCTCCGGGCGCAGCGCCCCGGAGGCCACGAGGTCAAGCATCTCGGGGTAGTCGACCGCGGCCATGCCGTGGCTGCCGAGCACGTCGAGCTCCCAGGCGATCACGCGGCCCATCGGCACGCGCGGACCGCCGTCGACGGGCGCGAACAGGCCCACCTGGACGTGCCTGCCGCGGCGGCGCAGGCTCAGCAGGGCGTCGGCGCACGTCTGCTCGCTGCCCACGGCGTCCACCGCGACGTGCGCGCCGCCGTCGGTCAGCTGGTGCACCACGGCGGGCACGTCCAGGCCGTCGGCCAGCACGGTGCGCTCGGCGCCGGCGCGGCGGGCGGCCTCCAGGGCACCCTCTGACCGGTCGACGGCGATCACACGCGCCCCGCGGGCGACGGCGATCATGACGGCGCTGAGCCCCACGCCGCCGGCGCCGACGACGACCACCCACTCCCCGGCCCGGACCTGCGCCCGGCCGGCCACGGCCCGGTAGGCGGTGGCGAAGCGGCAGCCCAGGCTCGCCGCGGCCTCGTACGACACGCTCTCGGGGATGGCGACGAGGTTGGCGTCGGCCGCGTTCAGGACCACGAGCTCGGCGTACGAGCCCCAGTGCGTGAAGCCCGGCTGGGTCTGGTCGGGGCAGACCTGCGCCTGCCCGCTGCGGCACCACTCGCAGGTGCCGCAGCCGCTCACGAACGGCACGGTGACCCGATCGCCCTCCCGCCACCTCGACACGCCCGCGCCGACCTGGGCGACGGTGCCCGCGAGCTCGTGGCCGGGCACGTGCGGCAGCGCGGGGATGTCGGTGTCGTGCCCGGCCCACGCGTGCCAGTCGCTCAGGCACAGCCCGGTGGCGTGCACGCGCACGACGACGCCGCCGTCGGGGGCCGTCACGTCGGGCACGTCGCGCACGGAGACGGGGCCCTGGAACTCGTCGAAGAGGATCGCTCGCACCAGCGGATTCAACCACGCGCCACCGACGGCCTGCGCCGTGCGGCCAGCCCGCACCACCTGCCCGCGCCCCGGTCAGCGTGCCACGCGCAGCAGCAGGTCGCGGGCCCCGGCAAAGCGGCGCGCGTGCGCCATCCTGCCCAGGCCGCGGGCCAGGCTCTGCAGGCGCTGCGTAGGACGACGGCGCAGGCGGTCGTACCGCGCGAGCGCGCCGTCGACGTCGCCCGTCCGGGGGTGGCCACCGACGTCGGTCAGGCACCGGGTCAGCGTGACGGCGTCCACCAGCGCCTCGCACGCGCCGCGGCCGAGGTCGGGGGTCATGCCGTGCGCGGCGTCGCCCACCAGGACCGCGCGTCCGGCCACGTAGGTGGGCAGGTGCGGGTGGACGTCGTACAGGTCGTGGTGCATGACGCCGTCCTCGGTCAGGGCGTCCAGGACCCGCCCGATCGGGTCGTGCCACCCGGCGAACAGCTCGCGCAGCAGGGCCACCTCTCCCCCGGCGGCGCGCTGGCCGCGCGGCGCGTCGAGGGACGCGTACCAGTTGGTGGTGCCGTCCAGATAGGGCGTGACGCCGAACCGCCGTCCGGGCCCCCAGGTCTCGCTCACCTCGTGGGTCACGACGGCGACGCGCCCGCGCAGCGCGCTCTGGCCCGTGTACCGGGCCCCGTAGCGCTGACCCAGCAGGGCGGTGCGGTGCGCGCTGAACACGCCGTCGGCCACGACGACGACGTCCGCGAGCGCCGTGCCGCCGGGTTCCAGGTCGATCCGGCCGCGGGCGAGGTCGTCGGCTGATCCCTGGAGGGCGCTGCCGTAGCGGATGGTCTCCGCGGGTAGTGCGGTGCCGAGGAGGTGGGCGAGGTCGCGGCGGGCGATGAGTCGTACGTGGTCGCCGGGATGCCGGGTGATGCGTTCGGCGTCCAGCCTGGCGAGGAGGGTGCCGTCGGGGCGGCGGACGGCACCTGCCCGTTGCGGGGTGGCGATGGCGCGGGCGGCGTCCCCCACGCCGAGCTGGTCGAGGGCGGTGATCGCGGTGGGCCACATGCCGTGGGCTGCGCCGCTGGTCTCGGGGTGGGTGGCGCGTTCGTGAAGGGTGACGTGCCAGCCGGCGCGGGTGAGGCCGATGGCGGTGGCGGTGCCGGCGATCCCGGCGCCGATGATGGCGGCTCGTGGCATGCCCGCGACGCTACTACAGATGTAGTGCGGTTGACTACAGCCGTAGTGTGAGCGTGTGTCTCTCTCTGCTCGACCGCCAGCACCCTCCCGTTCGGACACCCTGCTCGACGCCGCGATCCACGTGGTCGGCACCGACGGCATGCGCGCCCTGACGCACCGCGCCGTGGACGCCGCCGCCGGGCTGCCCACCGGCTCCACGTCCAACCTGTTCCGCACCCGTGAGGCGCTGCTGCGCGCCATGGTCGTGCGGATGATCGACACCGAGGTCGACGGCTGGACCCGCCTTGCCGGCACCGCCCCCGTGCCCACCACGCCCGACGCGCTCGCCGACACCCTGGCGAGCATGGTCGCCACCCTCACCGGGGAGCTGCGCACCCTCACCGTCGCGCGCTACAGCCTGTTCATGGAGGCCGCCCGCGACCGGGACCTCCAGGCGGAGATGGGCCGGGGCGCGGCCCGCGTCGCCGCTGTCGGCCACCAGTGGCTGACAGCGGCCGGCTCCCCCGACCCGGCGGCGCACACGGCCCTGCTGATGGCCCACCTGGACGGCGCCGTCGTGCAGCGGCTCGCCTTCCCCGACGCCCCGCCCGCCTCCGACGACGTCGCGGCCGGACTGCGCACCCTCCTGGGTGCTCTCGTTCCGGCGCCCCTCACTCCCCCGACAGGATCCGCAGCACCGGGGTGAACGCGTCCATCAGCTCCTCGGACACCACGAAGTAGGAGACGCCTAGGCGCTCGCGGCGCTCCCGGAGCTGGTCGGCCATCTGCTGCGGCGACCCGGTGACCACGGACACCGCCCCCGAGGCCGCGAGCGCCGCCGGGTCGATGCGGTCGGCGAGGTAGCGGGGTACGGCGTCGCCGACGGCCATGAGGTTGACGTTGAGCTCGGCGTGCGTGGGACGGCCGGCGTGCGTGGGACGGCCGTCTGCGGCGTCGCGCAGCACCTTGACGAGGGCGGCGGCGGTGGCTTCGTCGGCGTCGAGCGGGATGCCGAGGGCGACGGTGTCGGCGTTCTGTGCGGCGAGGGTGATCATGCGTGGTCCCCCGGCGCCGATCAGGATCGGTACGTGGGGCATTTCGGTGCCGCGTGGGACGACGGAGGCGTCGGTGGTGGTGTAGTGCTCCCCGGTGGTGGTGACGGTCTCGCCGTCGAGCAGGCGGCGGATGATGCGGACGGACTTGGCCAGGCGGGACACGCGCACCCTGGGCCGGTCGAACGTACGTCCGAGCATGGCGTTGTCGGGGCCGGTGCCGGGGTGCCCGGCGCCGATGCCGAGCTCGAAGCGGCCGTCGGACAGCACACCGAGGGCCACGGCGTCCTTGGCGACCAGCACGGGGTGGCGGAAGTCGTTGGCGAGCACGTAGGTGCCCAGGTGCAGGCGGGTGGTGGCGGTGGCGGCCGCGGCGAGCATGGGCAGCACGGACAGGCCGTGGGCGATGCTGTCGGGTGCGACGAGGGTGTCGAAGCCGAGGCGTTCCACGTGCCGTGCGTGGTCGAGCCAGGCGGTGCGGGTGCGTGCGGGAGTGGCGACGACGCCGAAGCGGAACGGCGTGCTGGTGGTCATGGGTTCTCTCCGTCCTGGGCGTACCTCTCGGTCCAGGCAACTGTGCGCACCCGGTGGGCACAAGCACATTCGCCGGTGCGCGAAGCGTCATGTACGCAAACCTGCGTAGTGCGGTGTCGCTCCTGGGCGGACGTCGGGCACGGGACCGCGGGGCGAGGGTGAGGTCATGGACACGACACGCGACACCGGAGAGACCGAGAGCGACCTCGTGCTGCGCACCGACGGCCTGACCAAGCGCTACGGCGACCGGGTCGCCGTGGACCGGGTGAGCATGGGCGTGCGCCGCGGCGAGGTGTACGGGTTCCTGGGCCACAACGGCGCAGGCAAGACCACCACGCTGCGCATGGTGCTGGGCCTGGTGCGGCCGTCGGCCGGGCGGGCCACGGTGCTCGGCCGGCCGGCGGGCCGGCCCGAGGTGACGGCGCGGGTGGGGGCGCTGGTGGAGGGTCCCGGCTTCTACCCGTACCTGTCGGGCCGCGACAACCTGCGCACCCTGGCCCGCTACCAGCACCTGCCGCGCCGCGAGGTGGAGCGGGTCCTGGACCTCGTTGACCTGACCGGGCGCGGCGACGACGCCTACCGGGGCTACTCCCTGGGCATGAAGCAGCGTCTCGGCGTGGCCGCTGCCCTGCTCGGCGACCCCGAGCTGGTCATCCTCGACGAACCCACCAACGGCCTGGACCCCGCGGGCATGGCCGACATGCGCGACCTCGTCGTCTCCCTGGCCCGCGACGGACGCACCGTGGTGCTCTCCAGCCACCTGCTGGCGGAGGTGCAGCAGATCTGCGACCGCGTCGGCATCATCGACCACGGCCGCCTGCTGCGCGAGGCCCGTGTCGCCGACCTGCGCGGCGGCGTCACCGTCCGCGTGCGCGCCACCCCGCCCGACGCCGCGCTCACGGTCGCCACCCGCCTGGCCGGCCCGGACGGCGTCCGCCACCTGCCCGACGGCGCGCTCGGCGTCGACCTGCCCGCGAGCGCCGCGCCCGACCTGACGCGGGCGCTGGTCGCCGCCGGGGCGGACGTGCACGAGGTGGCCCCCAGCGAGCGCACCCTCGAGGAGGTCTTCTTCGAGATGACCACAGACAAGGAGCACGTCTCATGAGCGCCGTCCTGCACGCCACCCGCGCCGAGCTGCTGCGGCTGCGCAGGTGGCCCGCGGTGTGGATCACCGTGGGCGCCTGGGCCGCCCTGGCCCTGACCTTCGGGTACGTCTTCGACTACGTGTCCTGGGCCACCGGCACCGAGAGCTTCGCGAGCGACCCCGGTACCGGCGAAGCGGCCCGCGACGCCCTCCTGGCGGGTCTCCTGCCGCAGGCCGTGCCCGACGTCCTGGTCCAGGGCATGCCCATGTTCGGCGGCGCCCTGGCCATGGTCCTCGGCGCCCTGGTCGCGGGCAACGGCTTCGGCTGGGGCACCTGGAAGACCGCGTTCACCCAGGGACCCTCGCGCGGCGCCGTCGTCGGTGGGTCGCTGACCGCCCTGAGCGTCTTCGTGGCCCTCATGGTCGGGGCCACCCTGGTCCTGTTCACCGTCGTGTCGGCCGGGATCGCCCTGGCCGAGGACCAGGCGATCGTCTGGCCCACCGCGAGCGCCACGGCCCAGGCGGTCGGCGGCGGCCTGCTGGTCCTCGAGATGTGGGCGCTGCTCGGGTACGCCGTCGGGATCCTGGCACGCGGGCCGGCGCTCGCGGTCGGGCTGGGTCTCGTGTGGGCGCTGGTGGTGGAGAACCTGCTGCGCGGTGTCGGGTCCCTGCTGGACGCCGTCGAGCAGGTGACGCGCTTCCTGCCGGGGACGGCGGCCGGGTCGCTGGTGGGTGCGCTGACGGGTCCCGGGACGGGCACCCCCGGTGTGCTGGACGTGCTGCCGGGCGACCGGGCGGTGGCGACCGTCGCGGCCTACGTGGTGGGGCTGTGCGCGGTGGTCGTGGTCGTGCTGCGGCGCCGCGACCTGGCCTGAGCGCGGGCCCGACCGCCACCCCGCTGCCGCCCCCGCCGTCACCCCGCGAAAAGCACTGGTCCCGTCGCAGGTCAGCGGCACATTCCGGCAAATCGGGAGTGTCAGTGGTCGCGCTTAGGGTGGCGGACATGGTCGCTCCTCCGCGCCTCGAGCGCATCACCGTCGACGAAGCCGCACGCCGTTACCTGGCGGCGGTCGAGGTCGAGACGATCCGCGGTGTCCTGTCCCCCGCCACGGCGCGCAGCTACACGCGTGACGTGACGGAGTTCGGGCGCCTGACGGGCCGCGAGCGCATCCTGGACGACGTGACGGGGTCCGACGTCGACACCGTGCTGGTGCGGTACCAGTCCGCGCCGGACGCCCGGTACACCGACCCCGACCGCAAGGCGGGTCCCGGGCGCAGCACGGCGACGGTCAACCGGTTCCGGCAGTCGGTGACCCGGTTCTTCGCGTACGCGGCCCGGGAGTGCTGGGTGCAGGCCGACCCCATGCAGTGGGCCGCGCCGCCCGCCAAGGTGCGCGGCACCCTGCGCACCGCCCGGACCGCCCTGTCGGCGGGCGCGGCCCGCAGCCTGCTGACCACCGCCCCGCCCGACACGCCGGCCCGCACCGACCAGGACCTCGCGCTGCGCGACCGGCTCGTCGTCGCGCTCCTGCTGGTCCTGGGCCCGCGGGTGTCGGAGCTGGCCCGCACCGACGTGGACGACGTCGCCCGCGAGCCCGAGCACACCACCTGGCGCATCCGCGGCAAGGGCGGCAACACCCGCACCGTGACCCTCTCGGCTCCCCTGGCCCGCGCCCTGGACGACTACCTGACGCGCCTGCGCCCCGCCCTGGCCGCCAAGCGCCCCCAGGACGACGACGCCCAGCGCGCCCTCCTGCTGTCCTGGCGCGGCCGCCGCATCGACACCCAGGCGATCCGCGCCCTGCTGGCCCGCGCCGTGCGCCGCATGCCGGCGCCCTACCAGCGCGAGGCCACCCCGCACGCACTGCGGCACACCACGGCGACCCTGCTGGTGGCGGACGGGTGGGACGTCAAGGTCGTCGCCGAACTGCTCGGCCACGCCTCGATCGCCACCACCGGCGTCTACCTCGACCGCATCGAGGGCGAGCTGGCCGCCGCCATCCGGTCCCACCCGCTGGGGGCCGCCATCGAGTGACCAGGGCTGCGAAGGGCACACGTTCCGAGTGCGCCCCCACCGGCCGCGGGCGAGACTCGGACTACCCGGACGAGGAGCCTGCCGATGCGGACCGATCTATGACCACCGTGCTGGTGACGGGCGCGGGCGGCCCCGCGGGCCGTGCGCTCGGCAGCCAGCTCGCCGCCCGGGCCGCCGCCGGCGCCGACCTCACCTGGGTCGGGGTCGACATCACGCCCGTGACCGACCCGAACTACCCCGCCACCGACCTGGCACCCCGCGCCGACGCCTGGGACTACGCCACCGGCATGCGGGACCTGATCCTCAAGCACGCCCCCGACCTCGTGCTCCCCACCGTCCAGGACGAGCTGCCGCAGATCGCCGTCCTGGCCCAGGCGCTCGACCGGTCGTCCGACGGTGACGCCGCCACCGGTATCGGCGTCACCGGCAGCCCCGGCACCGCGAGCGCCGTCCCGGGGCCGTTCCCGGACGCCGTCGGCCCCGTGCTGACCCCCGACCCGGGACCCGCCGCCATCGCCGCGGACAAGCTGCTGACCATGCTCGCGCTCGACCGGGCCGGCGTCCCCGTACCGCGCTTCGCCCTGCCCACCGACTTCGGCGGCGTCGCCGAGGCCCTGGCCTGGGCCCGCGGGCCGATCGTGCTCAAGCCCCGCGTCTCGCGCGGCGGACGCGGCGTACGGCTCGTCGAGTCCCCCGCCGACCTGACCGACCTGACCGGCGCAGAGGACACTACCGGCGCGGACGGCACGGACGGCTCCGGCGAGGCCGCCTGGAGCGCCCTGGACGCCTCCTGGATCGTCCAGTCCTTCGCCCCCGGCACCGAGTACTGCCCGCAGCTGTACCGCCCCCGTACCGGCACCGGCACGATCACCGCCGTCGTCCTGGAGAAGACCGAGCTCAAGCAGGGCCGCGTCGGCAACGCCGCCGCCGTCGTCCGCCCCCGGGCGGGCACCCTGCCCGACGTCGAGCACGTCGCCCGCCGCGCCGTCGAAGCCCTGGGCCTGACCGGACCCGCCGACCTCGACATCCGCCGCGACACCACCGGCGCACCCCTCGTCCTGGAGATCAACGGACGCTTCGGCGCCAACAGCGACCACGCCCCCGAGCTGCTCGACACAGCACTCGCGCACGGCGGACACCCGCACGGGCAGCACCCGCACGGGCAGGCCCCGCACGGGCAGGCCCCCCGATGAACGAGGCCCTGGCAGCCGCCGTCCTCGTGTTCGGCGTGACCATCCTCGTCGTCGGCCTCGCCCGGCTGCTCATCGTGCCCTGCGCCCTCTGGTTCGAGGCCCGCCACCGCCGCCCGCCCGCCGGCACCCCGCCCCACGCCGCGACGATCTTCGCCTCGCCACCGGCCGCCCCACCGTCGGTCTCCGTCATCGTCCCCGCCTACAACGAGGGCGTCGTCCTGCAGGCCTGCATCCGCTCCATCGCCCGCAGCGACTACCCCGACTTCGAGATCATCTGCGTCGACGACGGCTCCACCGACGACACCTTCGCCCAGCTCCAGGCGCTCGCGGCCGAGCTGCCCCGCGTGCGCGCCCTGACCCAGCCGAACGCCGGCAAGGGCGCCGCGCTCAACCAGGGCCTGTCCCACGCCCGCGGCGAGGTGCTCGTGCTGGTCGACGCCGACGGCGTGTTCCGGCCCGACACCCTGCGCGAGATGGTCCGCGCCTTCGCCGACCCCCGCATCGGCGCCGTGTGCGGCGACGACCGGACCGTCAACCTCGACCGCGTCCAGACCCGCTACCTCGCCCTGGTCAGCCACGTCGGGACCGGGCTCGTGCGCCGCGCCCTGGACGTGCTGCGCTGCCTGCCCATCGTCTCCGGCAACACCGGGGCGTTCCGGCGCGACGTCCTGACCCGGACCGGACCCCTGCGCGAGGACACCGTCGGCGAGGACCTGGAGCTGACCTGGCGCGTCTACCGCGCCGGGTACCGCGTCGCGTTCGCCCCCCGCGCCCTGGTGCACGCCGAGTCGCCCTCCACCCTGCGCGGCCTGTGGAAGCAGCGCGTGCGCTGGGCCCGCGGCCTGCTGCAGTCCGTGCGCCGGCACCGCGACATGATCGGCAACCCCCGCTACGGCATCTTCGGCCCCTACCTCGCCCTGACCGTCGCCACCCAGGTGCTGCTGCCCGTGGTCCAGGTCGCCGCGTTCGTCGTCCTCGTGGTCCTCGCGTCCCTGGGCGACACCAGCGCCCTGCCCCAGACGGTCTGGGGCGTCGTCCTGTTCACCGGGCTCGCCCTGTCGGTCGTGCTGCTCCTCGTCGCCGTCCTGCTCGACCGCTCACCCGGCGACCTGCGCCACGCCTGGACCCTGCCGCTGTGGCCCTTCTACTCGGCCATGATGAGCCTGGTCATGCTCCGCGCGCTGTGGCTGGAGCTGAGCGGCGCCGACAACCGGTGGAACAAGCTCGACCGGACCGGCACCATCTCGATCGGCACGAGCCTCGACAACCCCATCGACACCTCCGCGGACACCCCCGTCGACACGACCCGCGACACCTCCGCGGACACCAGGCAGGACCGATGAACCAGCACCCCGCACGCGCCGTCGCGGCCACGCTCACCGGGCTCACCACGCTCGCCCTCCTGGGCGCCTGCACCGCCGACCCGATACCGCCCACCGTGGACCGCCCCCTGGTCCAGGCGGAAGAGGTCCACTCCTTCAGCTTCGGCATCGAGGACATCACCGACCCCGAACAGGACTGGGACGCCGTCCGCGAGAACCTCGACGCCGCCCACGTGAACATGGTGACCCTCGCCGCGGGCCGGGTCGAGTTCGTCGCGTTCGACTGGGAAGCGCACCCAGACGCCGTCGCCGAGGAGGGCCAGGACCACCTCGCCCGGGCGATCGACGAGGTCGCGCAGGGCCCCGACGGCGAGCTGCGCCGCGTCGACCTCCTGATCGACGCGCTGATCCCGGCCTGGATCAAGGAGGACCCGTCGGTGGGCGGCGTCGGCGAGGACGGCACCCGCTCCCTGTACACGCCGTCGGCCTCCGCGATCCTCGACGGGCCCGTCGGCGACCGGTACCTGGAGCTCGTCGAGGAGCTCGCCCGCCGCTACCAGCCCGACCAGATCACGTTCAGCGAGCTCAAGTTCGACGACGAGACGTTCGGCGAGGACGACGCCGCCCTGTACCGGGAGATGACCGGCGAGGACGACTGGCCCCGGGAGGCCGACGGCAGCATCCACCAGGACGCGCCCGAGATCGGCGAGTGGCGCTCGCAGGTCCTGGCCGACTTCCTGGACCAGGCCTCGGCCGTGCTGGACGACGTCGCGGCCGACACCGGGAAGCGGACCAACCTCGGTATGGACGTGCTGATCAACTGGGACGACCCGGTCACGGGGGTGCCCGACGCCGGCCTGAGCTACCCGGTGCTGGCCGGGTCCGCCGACCGGCTGGTGCTGTGGGGCTACCTCGGCATCGGGGACCACAGCCCGGAGGAGCTGGAGCAGGTCCTCGCGGAGCTGGCGGGCTCCGACATCCCGATGGAGCAGTACATCGTCTCGGTGGGCCTGTGGGACCTCAGCCAGCCCGACGACTCGATCTCGGCGGGGCTGATGGCCCGTGGCGTGCGCGCGGCGAGCACGAACGGCGTCACGGCGGTCAACGTCACGCCGTTCACGCTGATGACCCCGGAGCACTGGGGCGCGCTGGAAGAGGTGTGGACGACGCTTCCCCCGACGACGCCCTCGGTGGAGACCAGTGCTTCGGAAGGCTCAGGCTGACGCGGGTGCCCTCGCCGGGGGCGCTGTCCACGCTCACGCTGTCCACGGTCACCGTGCCGCCGTGCGCGGCCACGACCGCCGTCACGACGGGCAGGCCGAGCGTGATCCCGGGATTCTCGGGTGGTGTGCGGCGGCCGAGCGCCTCGGGCGGCAGGGCCGCCCCGGTGTCGGTCACCTCGACGACGGCGTCCGGGCCCGCACCGTGCACGCCCACCGTCACGGACCCGCCGCGCGGGGTGCGCCTGATCGCGGCGCCCAGCAGGCTGTCGACCGCGAGCGCCAGGACGTCCGGGTCGCCCGGCACCTGCACCGGCCCGGGTGCGTGGGCGGTCAGCGTCACCCCGGCGGCCCGCGCCGTCGGGGTAAGGTCCGTGACGCAGGTGCCCGCGAGCGCCGCGAGGTCCGTGTCGGCGCGGTCGAGGTAGAACGTGCCGGCCGCGAGCCGTGCGCTGACCAGCAGCTCGTCGACCAGGCGCAGCATGCGCCGCCCGTTGCGCTCGATGACCTCCACGTGCCGGCGCTGCTCGTCGGTCAGGGAGCTGATCCCGAGCAGCTGGGCGTACCCGATGACGGCGGTCAGGGGTGAGCGCAGCTCGTGACCGACCAGGCCGAGGTCGGCGTCCGGGGTGTCGCCGGGGGCGTTCACGCGTGGCCCAGCCCGCCGGCGATGTCGTCCGCGGTGACCGCGTGCGCCGGGGCCAGGCGCATCGTGGACCGCACGGTCTCCAGGGGTTCGGCGTACCGGCCCCGGGTGAACCGCGACCAGTAGCGGGCGGTGGCGCGCACGACGTCCTCGTCCATGTAGTCGCGGTGCGCCTGGGACGCGAAGGCGCGCAGCATGAGCAGCTTGGTCTCCAGGTGCTCGTCGATGTCCACGAACCGGTTGGGCTGGTACGCGATCGTGGACGACGGGCTCTGGAAGCACGCGAGGTCGGCCACGTCACGGGAGGCGACCTGCACGGCCTGGTGCACCGCCCGGTGGTCCTGGTGCCGGTCGTGGTTGGTGTGGGTGTAGACCTGGTCCGGGCGGAACTCCCGGATCACCTCCTCCACGGCGGTGATCGGTCCCGAGGCCGGGTCCAGGTGCGTGTCCTCGAACCCGAGGTGGATCAGCTGGGCGCCCACGATCTCCGCGGCCTCCTGCGACTCCCGGCGGCGGGCCTGCGTGTCGCCGCCCACGGACCCGCCCGACATCGTCAGGATCACGAGCCGGTCCCCCGTGCCGGCGTGCGCGGCCAGGGCGCCGCCCACGCCGATCTCGACGTCGTCCGGGTGGGCGCCGACCGCGAGGATCGTGCGGCTGCGGGTCGCGGCCCGCCGGTCGCGGCCGCGCCGCACCAGGGTCGTGGCCCGCTCGACCAGCGTGGCCACGTCGACGGGCTTGACCAGGAAGTCGTCCACGTCGCCGCGCAGGGCGCCGACGGCGTAGTCGACCCGGTTGTGCGCCGTCAGGACGATGATCGGCACGCCGACGGCGAGCCGGTGCACCTCGGGCAGGATCTGCAGGCCCGAGCGCCCGGGGAGCTCGACGTCGATCACCACGAGGTCGAACTTGGCGCCCTGCAGGGCCGCCAGGGCGCTCTCCGCGTCCCCGGCCAGGACGACGTCCACCCCGGCGTGCTGGGCCAGGACGGTGCGCGTGAACTCTCCCGCGTCAGGATCGTCCTCGACGACCAGCGCGGACCACGCGGGGGACGAAGAGCCGGCCACGCCGTCGGTCATACGTCCTCCTCCATGCAGGAAGCCACCCGCCCCTTGGTTGCCCTACCTGTAAGAACGGTAGGCACGAAACCCGTGGTGCGCCTGTCGTCGCCGCACCTCACCCCCGTGTCACCCCCCACGTCACGCCCGTGTCACCCCCTCCTCACCCCGTGCTCACCCGCTGCGCGAGGGCCACGGCCGGGCGGGATCGGGACCGGCCGTGGCACGATGAGATCCCCCGGAAGGACGGGCACATGCGGATGACACTCGGCACGGCAGTGCGGGCAGCAGCCCGATGAACCGGCGGATCCTGGTGGTCGACGACGACGAGGCGATCCGGGACGTGGTGCGCACCGGACTGGAGGTCGTCGCGGGGTGGACCGTGCGGCTCGCCACCAACGGGGCCGACGCGCTGACCATGTGCGCCGCCGACCCGCCCGACGCGGTGCTGCTGGACGTCATGATGCCCACGATGGACGGCCCGTCCACGTTCGGGCGGCTCCAGGACGAGCCACGCACCCGCAGCGTGCCCGTCATCTTCCTGACCGCGAAGGTCCAGCCCGCCGAACGCCGCCAGTACGAGGGCCTCGGGGTGGCCGGGGTGCTCGCCAAGCCGTTCGACCCCCTCACCCTGCCCGACCAGATCTCCGGCCTGCTGGGGTGGCGCGACTGACCGGGTGACCCGCGGGTGATCTGCGGGTGATCTGCGGGTTAATCTGCGCGTTCGCCGGGGGTGACCTACGCTCGGGCCATGGGGCCGCGGCGCGACGCTGCGCAGTCACGGGACGGGTTTCTGCGCTGGTGCTGGATCGCCGGCGTGCTGCTCGTGCTGCTCGTCCTCGCCCTGTCCAGCCTTCTGTCCCAGCCCATCCGTGAACAGATCTCCATGGCGGCGATCGCCGGGGCGGGCATCGTGGCCGCCATCAGCTGCGGGCACCGCGCCGTCCTGTCCGCGGGCCGGCGCCGCCGGGCCTGGGGCCTGCTCTCCCTCGGCGCGATCGTGGGCCTGGCCGGAAACGTCTACTCCGGCCTGGTCGGCGACCCCGCCACCGGTGACGTCGCCTACATCGCGGCCCTCCTGCTCGGCGTCATCGGCCTGTCGCTGTTCCCCGCCGTGCGCCCCCGCGGCCAGGAGCTCGTGCGCATGCTCCTCGACAGCGCCGTCGTCGGCGGCTCGGTCCTGTACATCGCGCTGTTCGCCGTGGCCCTGCAGGCCGAGACACCGCAGGCCGACCCCGCGCTGACCGCGTACGCCCTGCCCGTCGTCGACGCCCTGCTGGCCACCCTCGCCGTCCAGGTCATGACCCGCTCCAACACCGCCGAACGCGTACCCCTCGTCCTGGTCGGCGGCGGGTTCGTCCTGTACGCCGTGGCCGACGTCGCGTTCGCCCTCCTGCAGGCCCAGGGCGGCTTCACGTTCGGCAGCCCCGTCGACGCCGGCTGGGTCGGCGGCTACCTCGCGATCGCGCTCGCCGCACGCCACCCCGCGGCGTCCGGCGCCCCCGTCGTGGGCCGGCGCGAGGCCGGCACGCCCGTGCTCGGCACCGTCGTCACGTTCAGCCTGTTCCTCGCCGCCGCCCTGGTCCGCGTCGCCCAGTCCGGCGACCACGCCGTGCCCTGGGTCGCCAACACGCTCTGGGTCGCCGTGCTCGTAGCCGTCGTCACCCGCCAGATCCTCGTCGTCGTCGACAACGAGTCCCTGCGCCACGGCCTCGAACGCCGCGTCCAGGAACGCACCGGCCAGCTGCGGTCCCTGGCCAGCGAACGCGAACGCACCCTGGAGTCCGTGGCCGACGGCATCTACGGCGTCGACACGACCGGCCGCGTCACCTTCGTCAACCCGGCCGCCGCCTACACCCTCGGCGCCACCGTCTCCGACCTCGTCGGCCACGACGCGCACGCCACCTTCCACGCCCCCGCCCACGACGGCACCCCGCTGCCCGCCGACGGGTGCTACATCGCCGAGGCACTGCGCGACGGCGTCACCGTCACCGCCGAACAGGACCTCTACCTGCGCCTGGACGGCAAGGAGGTACCCGTCGAGGTCACCGCCAGCCCCCTGCGCGACGACGGCGTGATCCGCGGCGCCGTCGTCGTCTTCCGCGACGTCACCGAACGACGCGAGGTCGAACGCATCAAGGACGAGTTCGTGTCCGTCGTCAGCCACGAGCTGCGCACCCCGCTGACCGCCATCCGCGGCGCCCTGACCCTCCTGGACAGCAACGCCCTCGCCGACTCGCCCCAGCAGGCCGACCGCATGGTCCGCATCGCACTGACCAGCAGCGAACGCCTCAGCCGCCTGGTCGACGACATCCTCGACACCGAACGCCTCGAGGCCGGCACCACCCAGCTCGACCTCGCCGACCACCACGTCGACACCCTCGTGGCCGCCGCCATCGACCAGGTCTCCGTCCTCGCCGACGACGCCGGCGTCACCCTCGAGGCCGAGACCTCCCCCGAGATCGTCCGCGCCGACCCCGAACGCATCGTCCAGACCCTGACCAACCTCCTGGGCAACGCCGTCCGGTTCTCCCCCGCCGACTCCACCGTGCGCGTCAGCGCCCAACCCGTCGGCGACCTCGTCGAGCTGCGCGTCGACGACGAGGGCCGCGGCATCCCACCCGACAAGCTCGAGGCGATCTTCGGCCGCTTCGAGCAGGTCGACGCCTCCGACACCCGCGAACGCGGCGGCTCCGGCCTCGGCCTGACCATCGCCCGCAGCATCGTCGAACGCCACGGCGGCCGCCTGTGGGCCGTCAGCCAGGGCGAGGGCACCGGATCCAGCTTCCGGTTCACCCTGCGCCGCGCCGCACCCCACCCCCTCGGCCCCGTCCGCGCCCCCGACACCGCCGGCTCACCCGCCCAGGCCACCCAGGTCGTCGTCGTCGACGACGACCAGTACGTCGTCGACGTCCTGCGCACCGTCCTGGAGGAACGCGGCTACGAGGTCGTCGGCCTCACCGACGGACAGGCCGCGCTCGCCGTCGTCGAGGACGAGCACCCCGCCGCCGTCGTCCTCGACCTCGCGATGCCCGGCACCAGCGGCGCCGAGGTCCTCAGCCGCCTGCGGCAGTCCGCCGCGACCGCCGACGTCCCCGTCGTCGTCCTGTCCGCCACCCGCCCCCACGACGCCCTGGAGACAGCGGCGCTCGCGGACGACTGGCTGGTCAAGCCCGTGGACCCCGAGCGCATCGTGGAGACCGTGCGCGACGTGATCCGCCGCCAGCCGCACCACGGCCGGGTGCTGCTGGTCGAGGACCACGAGGACCTGCGCACCGTCCTGGCCACCGTGCTGCGCAACGCGGGGCTGGTGGTGACCACCGTCAGCGCCGTGGACGAGGCCCGCAGCGCCCTGGCCCACGGCGCCGACCCGGACCTCGTGGTGCTCGACCTGACCCTGCCCGACGGCGACGGCCGGGAGCTCGTGACCGACCTGCGGCGCGACGGCCGCCTGCGCCGGGTGCCGCTCGTCGTCTACTCGGGGGCCGAGGTCAACCCGGCGGAACGCGACGACCTGCGCCTGGGCAGCACCGTCTTCCTGACCAAGGGGCGGGCGGCCCCTGACGCGGTGCTGCACTCCGTGCTCGACCTGCTGGACGCCGCGGCCGGCCGTGCCGGCGACGTCGGACGGCCCGACCCGCAGGATCCGCCACTCCCGCAGGATCCGCCCGACCAGCCCGACCAGCCCGACCAGCACCCCACCGGCACCCGACCGTGAGGCCTCGATGACCAATACCCTGACCATCCGTGTGAGCTCTGGCAGCGGCACGGGGCGCACGCCCCTGGCCGCCTTCGACTCCGCCCTCGCCGCCGCCGGCGTGAGCGACTTCAACCTGGTGCGGCTGAGCTCCATCGTCCCGCCGGGTGCCGCCGTGCGGGAGGTCGAGGGACGCGACCAGCTACGCGGGGCGCACGGGGACGTGCTGTTCTGCGTGTACGCCCAGGCGCACGCCTCCTTGCCGGGGCACGAGGCCTGGGCGGGCATCGCATGGTCGCGGCACGAGGACGGCAGCGGGGCGGGCCTGTTCGTCGAGCACGAGGGGCCCTCGCACGAACAGGTCTCGGCGGACCTCACGCACAGCCTGCAGGACCTGTCCGCGACCCGCGAGAACCGGTACCACCCGGAGGGCCGCCAGGTCGCAGGCATCACCTGCGTCACGATGCCGGTGTGCGCCGTGGTCGTGGCGACCTACCGGCACGTGGGCTGGCAGGAGCTCCACCGTGGCTGACGTCGCCTTCGAGAAGGTCGTCGACGGCGCCGAGGCCGAGGGCTTCTGGGACCTGTACGTCCAGGCGTTCGAGCCTCTGCGCACCCGCGCCGCCGCCCGGCACGTGCTGTACCGCGAGGAGTTCGACGCCGAGATGACCGACCCGCGCGTGACCAAGCTCCTGGCCCGCGACGAGCAGGGCGAGCCCGTCGGGCTGACCACCCTCGCGACGGACCTCGCCGCGGTGCCCTGGGTCAGCCCCGAGTTCTTCGCCGCCCGCTACCCCGAGCACGCCGCACGCGGGGCCCTGTGGTACATCGGGTTCACCCTGGCGCACCCCGGGCGGCGCGCCACCCGCACCTTCATGGACATGATCGACGCGCTCGTGGCCCACCTCGCCGCCAACCAGGTCGTGTGCGCCTACGACGTCTCCCGGTTCAACGACGACTCGCTGCGCTTCGCCGACAACCTGCGCCGCCACCTCGAACGCACCCAGGACGTCACGGTGGAGACCGTGGACCGCCAGGCGTACTACGCCACGACGTTCCACTGACCCGGGCCGTGCCGGGCCGTCTTACCGGGTCCAACACCGTGAGACCGGGTACCGTGAGGTCGTGGCTGCACGTAAGATCCCCGGCAATTTTCCGAAGCTCACCGTGGACGTCCCGTCCGACTTCATGCAGCGCGCCCGGTCGTTCGCGACCCGCGCCGCTATCGTCGCGGCCGCCGTCCCCGCAGCGGTGGCCGTCGCCCTGACCGCGACCGACATGGTCCGACGGCGCATCCACCCGCTCACGGCGAAGTTCCCCACCGAGAAGCCGCTCACCGAGCACATCGACGAGACCGCCACCACGGTCTACACGTACGGGGCCGACCTGTACGACGCGATGCTCGAGGCGATCCGCGGGGCCCGCACCAGCGTGATGCTGGAGTCGTACATCTGGAAGAACGACGAGGTCGGCCAGCAGTTCAAGCAGGAGCTGATCGACGCCGCCGCGCGCGGCGTCGACGTCTACGTCATCTACGACGGCTTCGCGAACCTGGTGGTGCCCTACTCGTTCTACCGCTTCCCGCCCAGCGTGCACACGCTGCGCTTCCCCGCGCTGCGCCCCGGCATGACCTACCTCAACGTCCGCAAGTCCGGGCGCGACCACCGCAAGATCCTCGTGGTCGACGACGAGATCGGCTTCGTCGGCGGGTACAACATCGGCTCCCTCTACGCCACCCAGTGGCGCGACACCCACGTACGCCTCGAGGGCCCGTCGGTCTGGGAGCTACGCAACGCGTTCGTCGACTTCTGGAACCGGCACCGCAAGCCGCGCCACCCCATCCTGTCCGACGTCGGCTCCAGCACCTGGCTCCCGCACCTCAAGGCCGCCCGCAACGCGCCGTCCGAGCTCGTGTTCCCGATCCGCGGCCTGTACCTCGACGCGATCGACCGCGCCACCCACCACGTGTACATCACGCAGGCCTACTTCATCCCGGACCACGACATCCACGCCGCCCTCCTCGCGGCGGCCGCCCGCGGCGTCGACGTCCGGGTCCTGGTCCCGCACCGCTCCAACCACGTGGTGGCCGACTGGCTCGCCCGCGGCCAGTACGCGTCCCTGCTGCGCGGCGGCGTGCGGATCTTCCTGTACGAGGGCGCGATGGTGCACGCCAAGACCGCCACCATCGACGGCAGCTGGACCACCATCGGCACCGCCAACATCGACCGCCTCAGCCTCACCGGCAACTACGAGGTCAACCTCGAGATCGTCGACCCCGGCCTGGCCGCCCGCATGGAGGACGTGTTCGCCATGGACCTGTCCAACGCAAGCGAGCTCACCCTGGCCCAGTGGGAGGAACGCGGCGCCGTGGCCAAGATCGGCGAGTACCTCCTGATCCCCCTGCGGCCCCTGCTGTAACCCCCGCCGGGACAGCACTCCCCGGCCGTCCCGTCAGACCGTCCCTTCAGACCTCCAGCGACTCCCCCGGCGCCAGCCGCACGTACGTGTAGTCACCGCCGAGGCGCGCCGTGTCCAGCCACCGCCCCACGTTCCCGTGCCCGATCTCCGACAGGAACACGTCGTGGATCGGCACCACCGTGGCGGCCGGGACCGCCCGCGCGAAGTCGATGAACTCCGCCGTCCGCAACCACGGCGCCGCCACCGGAACCAGCAGCACGTCCAGACCCCCCTCCGGCAGCGCCGCCGGCACGTCGAACGAGTCACCCGGGTGGAACACGCTCGCCCCGTCGGCCTCGACCAGGTACGTCACGTTCACCGCCCGCGGGATCTCCGGATGGATCAGCGCATGGTCCCCGCCGCCCACCGTGACGCGCGCACCACCGGCCTCCAGCACCTGACCGGGCGTCGCCTCGTGCACCCGGTCCGCCGGGGCACCGGCCTCGCGCAGGGCGCTCGCTGCCGGTCCGGTGGACCAGACCTGGGTGTCCGGGTGCGTGGTGAGGTGCTCGACGACGGCGGGCGCGTCGACGTGGTCGAAGTGGTCGTGGGTGATCAGGATCGCGCGGGCGCCGGTGAGGGCGGCGTCGGTGTCGCTGAAGGTGCCGGGGTCGATGACGAGCGTGCCGTCGCCGTCGGGCAGGGTGCCGGGCAGGCGGAGGGAGACGCAGGCGTGCCCGTGGAAGGTGAGGTGCATGCTCGCAGGCTACGCCTGCGTCCTGGCAACAGCAGGCCGTCTGGTCGGGGTGCGTGGCACCCCGCGCCAGACGGCTCAGGAGTTGGTGCGGCGGGCGGGTCAGACGGCGGAGCGGGCGGCCCTGCGCTGGGCGAGCTCGTCGCCCTCGACCTCGGGGACCTCGTCGGACTCGCCGGGTTCGAGCGTCTCGGTCGGCATCTGGGCCAGGGTGCCCTCGATCTCGCGCCAGACGCGTCCGACGGCGATGCCGAAGACGCCCTGTCCGCCGGCGACCAGGTCGACGACCTCGTCCGGGGAGGTGCACTCGTACACGCTCGCGCCGTCGGACATGAGGGTGATCTGGGCCAGGTCCTCCACGCCGCGTTCCCGCAGGGCCGTGACGGCGGTGCGGATCTGCTGGAGGGAGACGCCGGTGTCGAGGAGCCGCTTGACGACCTTGAGCACGAGGATGTCGCGGAAGCTGTACAACCGGTGGGTGCCGGAACCCGTGGCGGGCTTGATGCTCGGCTCCACGAGCCCGGTGCGGGCCCAGTAGTCGAGCTGCCGGTAGGTGATGCCGGCGATGTGGCACGCGGTCGTGCCCCGGTAGCCGGTCGTGGCGTCCTGTTCCGTCAGGTCCTCACCGAAGAGGAGACCCTGAGCGCCGTGCGGGACCGTAGCGCGTGTGGCTCTCTCACCGCTGGTGTTCACTGTGCCTCCTGGGGTGTCGTGACCACGCTATGGCGCGTCGAAGGTGATTTCAAAGATGCGCGCCGTGAAACGTCTCGGCGTGTCGCGGTTGGCCCGCTTTTCACCCGGTCCGGCCACCACCCTGACCGCCCCCGCCGGGCGGGCCGGAGAAGTCCTCCGGCGTGACGTGGTCGAGGAAGTCACGGAAGCGTTCGACCTCCGCCTGCTGGTCGACGTCGACGATCTCGACGCCGGCCAGGGCGACGATCTCGGCGGAGCACAGGACGGGGCTGCCGGTGCGCACGGCCAGCGCGATCGCGTCGGAGGCGCGCGAGTCGAGGTGCACCCCGTTGCTGAGGACGAGCTCGGCGAAGTAGATGCCGCCCTCCAGGGCGACGATCTCGACGCGTTCGAGCGCGACCCCGACGGCGCCCAGGACGTCGCGCAGCAGGTCGTGGGTCATGGGCCGGGGTGTGGCGAGGCCGGCCTGGGCCATGGCGATGGCGCTGGCCTCACGTGCGCCGATGACGATGGGGATGGCCAGGTCGGCGGCAGTGTCGAGCAGCAGCACGACGATCTCCTGATCGCGTTGCTGCTGTCGCACGCCGAGTATCTCCACCGGGACCATCGGCACGTCGTCCGGCCTCACGCTTTTACCGTAAGGCGTCCTGGTACCCCTCGTCGCGCGCTCGGGTCAAATTCCTGGTCACGGGCCAGTCCGTCGACGGCAAAACGGGGGCCGCGGCGCGGGCTGGGGCTCAGCCGAGGTCGTCGATGCCCTGGCGTACCCAGGCGGTGTGCAGGCGGGTGAACAGCTCGCCCATCTCGCCGGCCATGCTCGCGGCGCGGCCGCGGCCGGCGCTGGCCTGCTGGCTGCGCAGTGGTGCCACGACCTGGTCCACGAGCGTGACCTGCCGGTCCGCGGCGGTGCGGAAGGTGCGCAGGTGGCGTGGTTCGACGCCGAACTCAGCCAGGGCGCCGGCGATGCGGGCGACCTCGACGGCGCTGGGGCCGAACGTGCTGCCCGTGGCCGGCAGGAGGCCGGCCTGGGCGAGGCTGAGCACGAACTCCTCGGTGACGCCGGCGGCCTGGGCCACGGCGGGCGCGGTCCAGCGGCGGCGGGCCGGTGACCCGGCGGCGGCCAGGCGTGGTGCGGGGTGCTCGGCCGAGTCGGGGTCGGCGTCCATCGCGGCGAGGCGTTCCTTGATCACCTTCAGCGGCATGTAGCTGTCGCGCTGCTCGGTGAGGACGAACCGCAGGCGCTCGACGTCGGCCTGGCTGTACTGGCGGTAGCCCGACGGCGTCCGCACGGGGTCGATCAGGCCCTGCTCCTCCAGGAAGCGCAGCTTGGAGTGCGAGACGGAGGGGAACTCCTGGCCCAGCGCACGCAGGACGTCGCTGATGCGCATCGTGGCCTGCCGGGAGATGCCCCGGGGCCAGGGCGCGTCGAGGTCCGCGTCATGGCCGTGCTCACGGTCACGGTCGCGTGCGGCGCCGGTCGTCACGGGGCGGGCGTTCCCGGGCCCCACTGGGCCGGCGACTGCGGGCTGGCGTGGAAGGTCAGGCGGAACTTGCCGATCTGGACCTCGTCGCCGGTCACGAGAGTCGCGGCGTCGATCCGGCCCCGGTTGACGTAGGTCCCGTTCAGGGAGCCGATGTCGCGCACGACGAACGAGTCGCCCTCGCGGACGAACTCGGCGTGCTTGCGCGACACGGTCACGTCGTCCAGGAAGATGTCCGCCTGCTCGCTGCGGCCCGCGACCGAGCGGCCGGTGTCGAGCAGGAACCGGGCGCCGAAGCCCGGACCCCGCTGCACGATGAGCAGGGCCGAGTGCCGCGGGAGGGCGGCGACGGCGGCCGCCTCCTCCGGGCTGAGGGCGGTGCGGGGCGCCTGCTCGTCGGAGGTCGGGAACGCGATGCGACCCAGGTTGGCCGTGGTATCGGGCCCGACCGGATGGGCGCTGGGGTCCGTCATCAGGTCTCCTCGGGTGCGATGTAGATGAAACTGGGGTGACTACGTTGGGACAACGGCCGGGGCAGCGTCCGGGTTCCACTCAACCTACCCCGATCGGGGTGGTGGCGAAAACCAATGTCAGGAACCAACCCGGATAAAACTACCCACGTCCCGGGAGTTCCGCATGCTGGTTCGCCAGGTTGGGTCCGAATGGGTGTCCGGGCAGGTCAGGATGGGGGTCGGGGTCACTTCCCGGCGTCCGGCTCCACGGGCTCGGCGTGCTCCGGCTGGCCCGGGATCCGGACGGCGTCGACGTCGACCTGGTCGGCCCGGGTGGTGGTGGCCTCGCCACCCTCCTCGCGGATGCGGGGCAGCGCTCCCCCGGGGATCTCCAGGGCGCGGTCGATCGTGTCGGGGTCGCCGATCGCCGTCCACTCGTAGGGCGAGGCGATGGCGGCGCCGTCGAGCACGACGCCGCCGCCGGAGTCCACGAAGTAGCTCGTGGTGACCAGGCGCTTGCCGTTGACCTGGATGGCCTCGGCGCCGGCGTTGCGCAACTCCTCCAGCAGATTGAACAGGGCCTGCGCCTCCAGCGGCTTGGCGCCGTCGGTCACGTGGATCTGCACGCCCGGGCCCTGCGCCGGGAGCCGGCCCGACAGGATGCCCTCCTGCTCGGCGCGCTGCTCCGCGAGGTCGCGGGCCGCCTGGTCGCGCCCGTCCTCCGACTGCAGGTCGTCCCGGATCGTCTCCAGGTCGCCGACCTCGGCGTCGAGCTGGTCGGCGCGCTGGGTCACCTCGTCCAGGAGCCGCACCAGCTCGTCCTGCCGCAGGCTGCTGAGCTGGTCCCCGGTCGACTGCCCCACCTGCACCGCCAGCGCGAACCCGAGGGCCAGGCACAGCAGACCCGTCAGCAGCTCCGAGCGCGTGCCGTGCGGGCGCAGCAGCTGGAGCACCCGCCGCCAGCCGGACGGCGGCTCGGCGGGCGCGGACGCCTCGGCTTGTTCGGCCGGTTCTGTTGGTTCTGTTGGTTGGGCGTCGGCGACGGGCGCGTCGTCGGCAGGGTGGTCGGCAGGGTGGTCGGCAGGGTGGTCCGGCTCGGCCGTCTCGGCCTGCTCGGTCTCGGGGGTCTCGGGGGTCTCGACAGGCTCGACCTGCGGGGGCTCGACCTGCGGGGTCTCGACAGGCTCGACCTGCGGGGACTCGGCCTGCGGGGGCTCGACCCGCGCGGGCTTGTTCGAACCGCTCTTGTCGGGCTTCGCGCCCGCCCCGTTCTTTTCCTTGCTCATGCTCACGCCTTGAAGATGTGCCGGCGGATCGAGGCTGCGTTCGAGAAGATCCGGATCCCGAGCACCACCACCACCGCCGTGGACAGCTGGCTGCCCACCCCGAGCTGGTCACCGAGGAACACTATGAACGCGGCGACCACCACGTTCGACAGGAACGACACGAGGAACACCTTGTCGTCGAACAGCCCGTCGAGCATCGCCCGCAGGCCGCCGAACAGGGCGTCCAGCGCGGCCACCACCGCGATCGGCAGGTAGGGCTGCAAGATCAGCGGCACGGTCGGCTGCAGCACCAGCCCGGCCACCACACCGATCACCAGCCCGACGATCGCGATCATCCGTTGTCCTCCTCGGATCGGTCCTGTGTCGTGCCGGACTCCGGCACCTTCGCCCACCGCAGCGTCGGGGAGCCCGCACCGGGCAGGTACATCCCCTCGCTCGTGGTCACCTCGTTCTTGATGTCGTACTCCGCGCTCAGCAGCTGCAGGAAGCCCAGCCCCGCCGACCGCGCGAACTCCACCTGCATGTCCTCCGCGTCACCGACCGCCTCGATGCGGTACGTCGGCCCGTTCAGCGGCTGCAGGTCCACCAGGATCGCGTCACCCGCGTTCCGGATCGCCGAGAGCGACGTCAGCCGCTCGTCGTTGATCGCCACCGCCTCCGCACCCGCCGCCCACAGCTCGTTGACCACGAACTGCACGTCCGCGTCCCGCACCCGCGACTCCGCCGGCGCGTCCCCCGGCTCCACCAGCCCACCACCCGAACCATCCGTCAGCGACACCACCAGGCCCGGACCCTCTACGGGCACCGCCCCACTGACCAGCCGGTCCAGCTGGTTGACCTCCTGCAGCGCCGACGGCAGCAGGCCACCGGTCTGCAACCCCTCCACCTGCGCGCTCAGCGACGCCGTCTGCCGCGACAACGCCTCCACCTGCGCACTGCGGTCCTGGATCTGCTCCATCAGCACCGACCGCCCCTTCGCGATCGTCGGCTGCGGCGCCCGCAGGTCCCGCACCGCCACCGCCGTCGCCGCCCCGAGCAGGATCGCCACCAGCAGCATGACCACCATGCTCCGCACGCTGCGCCCGGCCGCCTGGCCCTCCTCCGCGCGACGCCGCGCCATCAGCGCGTATCCCGGGTCCAGGGGGCGCTCGGTCACCTCCCGCAGGAGCGTCATCGACTCGTCCGGACGCCGCGGCGCCGCCGGAACCGTCATCCCGCGGCCACCAGCCGGCGCACCTGCGCCACGTACTGCAGACCCGCCAGCCAGTACAGGCCCACGCCCCACCACGTGAACGCCCAGCCCACCACGTGCGCGGCCGCGCCCACCCAGCCGGGCATCTCCGCCAGCAGCAACAGGGGGAACGCGTACAGCAGGGCGAACGTCGCCACCTTGCCCACCATCGTCACGTTCAGCGTCCCGTACCCGAGCCGGGCCAGGACCGGCACCGTCAGCGCCAGCAGCACGTCACGCGCCACGATCGCCAGCACCAGCCACAGCGGCACCACCTCACGCCAGGCCAGACCGATCAGCGTCACGAAGATGAACAGCCGGTCCGCGAACGGGTCCAGCATCTGCCCCAGCCGGGTGACCTGGTTCAGGCGACGGGCCAACACACCGTCCAGCCAGTCCGACACACCCGAGACCGCCAGCACCAGCAGCGCCCAGCCGTCCTCGCCCACGACGACCAGCACCGCGAAGACCGGCACGAGCGCCAGCCGCACCATGCTGATCACGTTGGGCACGGTCAGCACCCGGGAGCTCATCTCCGCCCCAGTGGACACGCTCACCGCCCTTGCTCACGCCGGTTCGTCTCGGCCGCCATACTACGGGGCGACCGTTGCGTATACGCACGGCACGCCGGTCAGCGCGACCAGCACCACCCCCTGCGTCACCCCTCTCCCACCCCTCCGTCACCCCCGTGACACCCCCCGCAACACCCAGCCTCCACCCACACCGACACGCCCGGCAACACCCGCCCCGCAACGCCCTCACCACGCACGACATCACCCGCGTGCTGCACGTCACGCTCCATACCTCTGTGCTCAAGGCGCTCGCAGCCGATACAGTGGTGCAACATCCCCTTGGAGTTCGTCGTCTTCCCGTGTGTGCACGCAAAGTGCGAGACAGGCCCGCAGCCTCGGTTGCGGGGAAGGTGTGTCGGGAGCGCGCGACGCGAGGGCCCTCACCTCGGCCCTGACTCCCCCACCCCACGACGAACGGTGCAGCACTGCATGTCTATCGACACCCATGACCTGATCGCGCCTGCCGACCAGCAGGAGACCGCTCAGGTCACCGCCGACTCCGGCGACCAGGTGGCCCCCGAGGCCACCACCCCCGAGACCGAGGCCGTCCAGGACCCGGCCCAGCCGGCCCCCGAGGCCCAGCCCGCTCCGGCTGCCGAGGCCCCCGCCGAGCCCACCGGCCCGACCTTCGCGAGCCTCGACCTGCCCGCGCCGCTGATGGCCGCCATCGAAGAGCTCGGCTTCGTCACCCCCTCGGCCATCCAGGCCCGCGCCATCCCCGAGCTGCTCGCCGGCCGCGACATCACCGGCGTCGCCCAGACCGGAACCGGCAAGACCGCCGCCTTCGGCCTCCCCCTGCTCGCCGCCGTCGACCCCGCCCTGCGCAAGGTCCAGGCCCTCGTCCTGACCCCGACGCGCGAGCTCGCCATGCAGGTCGCCGACGCCATCGAGTCGTTCGCCAGCAAGATGAACGACGTCCGCGTGCTGCCCGTCTACGGCGGCGCCCCCTACGTGCCCCAGCAGCGCGCCCTGCGCGACGGCGTCCACGTCGTCGTCGGCACCCCCGGCCGCATCAAGGACCACCTCGAGCGCGGCGCCCTGCGCCTCGAGGACATCCGCTTCCTCGTCCTCGACGAGGCCGACGAGATGCTCCGCATGGGCTTCGCCGAGGACGTCGAGGAGATCTTCGGCCAGGCACCCGCCGAGCGCCAGGTCGCCCTCTTCTCCGCGACCATGCCCCCGGCCATCCGCAAGGTCGCCGACCAGCACCTCACCGACCCGGTCCAGATCGCCGTCACCCGGCAGGCCTCGACCGTCACCGCCGTGCGCCAGACCTACGCCGTCGTGCCCTTCCGCCACAAGGTCGGCTCGCTCGCCCGCGTCCTGGCCACCTCCGACGCCGACGCCGCCATCGTCTTCACCCGCACCCGCGGCGCCGCCGAGGACGTGGGCTCCGCCCTCATCGAGAAGGGCATCTCCGCCGCCACCATCTCCGGTGACGTCGCCCAGAAGGAGCGCGAGAAGATCGTCGAGCGCCTCCGCTCCGGCGCCCTCGACGTCCTCGTCGCCACCGACGTCGCCGCCCGCGGCCTCGACGTCGACCGCATCGGCCTCGTCGTCAACTTCGACGTCCCCGGCGAGCCCGAGGCCTACGTCCACCGCATCGGCCGCACCGGCCGCGCCGGACGCACCGGCGAGGCCCTCACCTTCGTCACCCCCCACGAGCGCGGCAAGCTCCGCTCCATCGAGCGCACCATCCGCGCCCAGCTCGAAGAGGTCGACATCCCCTCCCCCCGGGACGTCTCGGCCCACCAGGTCAAGCGCGCCCTCGGCAAGGTCGAGGCCCGCCGCGAGGCCGGCCGCCTCGACATGTACACCGAGATGATCCGCACCTACGCCCAGGAGAACGACGTCGACCCCGTCGACGTCGCAGCCGCGATGGCGGCGCTCGCTGTCGGCGACGACGGCCCCCGGGCCCGTGCGGAGCAGGAGGAGTACGAGCGCGAGCGTGCCGAGGCCAAGTCGGCCGCCGCCCGCCGCAACGCCCGTGAGGGTGACCGGCACGACCGTTCCGGCGACCGCCCGTCGCGCGGCCGGACCGAGGGCGACCGCGGCATCCGCCGTCCGGCCCGCGGCACCCGGTACCGCATCGCCGTCGGTCACACGCACGGCGTGCAGCCGGGCGGGATCGTCGGCGCGCTGACCGGCGAGGGTGGCATCACCGGCGCCGACGTCGGCAAGATCGACATCTTCGGCAACTTCTCGCTGGTGGACATCATCGCGCCGCTGGACAACGAGGCGCTGGACCGCCTGGCCCGCGCCCGCGTCGCCGGCAAGCCGCTGCGCATCACGCTGGACCGCGGCGCACCGCGCGGCGGCGAGCGTGGCCCGCGCACCGGTGGCGACCACCGCCGTCCGGACGGCGACCGTGGCCCCCGCGGCCGTGGCCCGGCCCACTACGAGGCCCGCAGCAGCCGCTGACCCGCTGCCGGCGAGATAGAACCAGGGCGAGATAGAACCCTGGCGAAGTAGAACTGGGGCGAGATAGAACCGCAGCGTATGCGGT
>NZ_JBHVEG010000051.1:0-37047 GCF_042802395.1 Promicromonospora sp. NPDC057488 | reverse complement strand
GGTCCAGGCCTGGACCGATCTCGATGCCGACTGCCGATCTCGCTGTTTCCTGACCTGTCAGATGTCCGCCGTGTCGCCGGACGCCTGGGTGGTCCCGGTGGCGGCCGTCAGGTCGTAGAGCGTGACGCCGTCGACCGTCGTGGCGGTGAAGTTCTCCTCCACCCACGCGGCGATCTCGCTGGAGGCCGACGAGCCGCCGTTCTGACCGCCGAACCCGCCGCCACCGATGAACCAGTGGATCTCCCCGTCGGCGACGTACTGCTGGAACTGCTCCAGCGTGGGCGACGGGTCGGACCCGTTGAAGCCACCGATCGCCATCACCGGCTCCTCCGTCTCCAGCTGGTAGGACGCCGCGTTCTGCGAGCCGACGGCGGCCGCGGCCCAGGTGTACCCGTCGACGTCCTGCAGCAGGAGCTGCGCCACCTCGTCGGACACGTCGGCGCCGTCGAGCAGGCCGCCCATGCCGCCGCCCCCGCCGCCACCCGTGCCGCCGTCCTGGCCGGTCTGGCCCTGGCCGCCGGGCGTGGTGCCCTGGGTGCCGTCCTGGCTGGTGCCCCCGGTCCCGGTAGGCGGCTGCATCTGACCGCCCTGTCCGCCCGTGGGCGGCTGCCCCATCTGGCCACCGCCGGCCTGGCCACCCTGCCCACCGGTCGGCGGCTGGCCCAGCTGGCCACCGCCCGCCTGACCACCCTGCCCGCCGGGCATCCCGCCCCCGCCCATGCCGCCGAACCCGGACGACACGGTCGGCCCGGCGGTCACGATGGACCCGGTGTGCGCAGTCGCGACGGTCTGCAGCGTGTACGCCGTCGGGCCGGCGAGCCCGGCCACCAGGGCGAGCACGGCACCGGCCCGGGCCAGCACCCCGGCCTGGGGCCGCAGGGCCGCCGCGACCAGCGCCAGCGTGCCGAGCACGCCCACGGCCAGGACGGTCCAGCGCAGCCACGGCAGCCAGTCGGCGCTGCGGCCGAGCAGCACCACGGCCCACGCCGTCGTCGCGCCCGACGCCGCCGCGAGCAACCACAGCGCCCACGGCCGGTTCCGCTCGGACCACAGGGTCCAGCCGCCGATGCCGACCAGGGCCGCGACCGGCGCGGCGAGCGCCACCGTGTAGTAGGCGTGGAAGATGCCGGCCATGAAGGAGAAGGTCACGGCGGTGACCACGAGCAGCGACAGCCAGCCCACGACGGCGGCGCGGCGCACGTCGGTGCGCGGCGCCCGGCCGCGGGCCCACAGGGCACCGGCCGCGAGGATCAGCGCGGCCGGGATCAGCCACGTGATCTGGCCGCCGTTCTCGGCGTCGAACAGGCGGGTGAGGCCCGTGGAGCCGCCGAACCCGCCGCCCATGCCGCCGCCCCCGCCGACGGAACCCTCCTCGTCGCCGGTGATGCGGCCCAGGCCGTTGTAGCCGAAGGTCAGCTCCAGGAACGAGTTGGTCTGCGAGCCGCCGACGTAGGGGCGCAGCGAGGCGGGGACGAGCTCGACGAGCGCGACCCACCAGCCGCCCGCCACGACCATGGCGCCGAGGCCGAGCAGGCTGTCGCGGATGCGGCGGCCGATGCCGACGGGGGCGGCCCAGAGGAACATGACCGCGAGGCTGGGCAGCACGAGGAACGCCTGGAGCTGCTTGGTCAGGAACGCGACGCCGACCAGGGCGCCGGCGAGGACCATCCACCGGGTGGTGCGGGGGCCCTCGACCGCGCGCAGCACGGCGGCCACGGCCCCGGTGAGCAGGAGCAGCAGGAGCGCGTCGGGGTTGTTGAACCGGAACATCAGGGCCGCGACCGGGGTCAGGGCCAGGGCGGCGCCGGCGAGCAGGGCGGCCTGCGCGGAGAAGGCACGGCGCACGCTCGCGTACAGGACGCCGACCGTGGCGACGCCCATCAGCGCCTGCGGCACCAGGATCGACCACGACGACAGGCCGAACAGCCGCACCGACAGCGCCATGACCCACAGGGAGGCGGGCGGCTTGTCCACGGTGATGGACCCGGCGGCGTCGGACGCGCCGTAGAGGAACGCCGTCCACGACTCGGAGCCGGCCTGCACGGCCGCGGAGTAGAACGAGTTGGCCCAGCCGGAGGCGGACAGGCCCCACAGGTACAGGACGGCGGTGACGAGCAGCAGGCCGAGAAGCGCGGGGCGCTCCCAGCGGGCGCGGGTCGCCACGGGGGCGGCGTCGGGGGCGACGTCGGCGGGCGGCTGCACGACGACGGGCACACCGGGGCCGGGGTGTGCGTGGACGGCGGTCATGACGGGTTCCTCTCGGAGGCGGGGACGGCGGTGAGGACGGCGGACGAGACCGGAGCAGGCTCGGGGTCCGGTGGCGCTGGTGCGGCTGTTGCCGACACCGGGCCCGGGCGGAACACCCAGACCCGCAGCAGCACGAACCGCAGCAGGGTCGCGACCAGGTTGGCGGCGACCAGCACGCCCAGCTCGACGCCGCGGCCGGCGTCGGGGGCCGCGGTGTGCAGCACCCACAGCGACCCGGCGGTCAGGGCCCAGGCCAGCGCGAACACCACGAGCCCCTGGCCGTGGTGCGTTCCGAGCCGCGTGGGGCCGCGCACGCCGAAGGTCAGGCGGCGGTTGGCCGCGGTGTTGGCGACCGCGGTGAGGACCAGGGCCGTGAAGTTCGCGGCCTGCGCGCCGGTGACCGGAGCGAGCAGCAGGTAGAGCAGCACGTAGGCGATCGTGCTCGCGGCGCCGACCAGGCCGAACCGCACGAGCTGGTGCAGCAGCAGGGCGCGGCGAGGTTCGAGGGGGCCCGGGCCGGCGCCGGCCGGGTCGCCCGCGGCCGGCGCCCAGACGGCGCCCGGCAGGTGCCCGCGGACCTCGGCCAGCGGCAGGCGGCCCGAGACCAGGTCGCGGCCAAGGCGCGCGATGCCGCGCACGTCCGCGAGCGCCGTGGCGACGATGTCGACGCGGCTGTCGGGGTCGTCGACCCAGTCCACGGGCACCTCGTGGATGCGCAGGCCCGCGCGCTCGGCCAGGACCAGGAGCTCGGTGTCGAAGAACCACTGCGTGTCGGCGACCAGCGGCAGGAGCTCGCGGGCGGCGTCGGCCCGGATGGCCTTGAAGCCGCACTGCGCGTCGGAGAACCGGGCGGCCAGGGTGCCGCGCAGCAGCAGGTTGTAGCCGCGGGAGACGATCTCGCGCTTGGGGCCGCGCACGATGCGGGAGCCGCGGGCCAGCCGGGTGCCGATCGCGAGGTGCGAGTGGCCGGAGACCAGGGGCGCCACGAGCGGCAGCAGGGCGGACAGGTCGGTCGACAGGTCGACGTCCATGTAGGCCAGCACCTGCGCGTCGGAGGCGAGCCAGGCGGTGTGCAGCGCGCGGCCGCGGCCCTTGGCGTCCAGGTGCAACACCTGGACGCCGTCGAGTTCGTCCAACAGGCGGCGGGCGACGGCGAGGGTGCCGTCGGTCGACGCGTTGTCGACCACGGTGATGCGGGCCGGGTAGGGGAAGCGGGTGGTCAGGTAGGAGTGGGCGGCGCGCACCGCGCGCTCGAGGCCGTGCTCCTCGTTGTAGACGGGGATCACGAGGTCGAGCACGGGAGCGGCGGGAGCGCGGCCGGCGTCGCCGGGCGCCGGTCGGGGACCGGCATCGGAGGAGAGTGATGAGTCCATACCGGCGATCGTGCGGACCGAGGCTCGGGTGAAACTGTGGTCAGGCTATGCGTCTCATGTGTCCCGCCGCCGGGCGACCCCGCCCGGCCGGGCGGTGCGGCCGGGGGCCCCGCCGCGCGGGACGGCCCGGGTCCGGTCCCGCGCCGGGCCGACCAGCAGGTCCTGTGCCAGGCCGAGGCTCCGCCGCAGGTGGTCGCCCCAGTGCGCGGCAGGGCTGTGCCGGACCGACCAGAGGGCGTGCCGCAGGATGCTCGTGGCGAGCGCGGCGGTCAGGTGCGCCCGCTCGGCGACGTCGTCCGGCGTCAGGCGCGGGTCGCGCCGCAGCCGGCGCTCGACCGCCTCGCGCTGCCACGAGCCGCGGGCGTCGGACCGGTCCAGCTCCCGGGCGCGCAGCGCGGGGTTGCCGTCGATCAGCTCGAACCGGCGCCGGAACAGCTCCAGGTCGCCGACGGCGTCCCGCGCGCCCGCGACCATGAGCGCCAGCAGGTCGCCGAGCAGCGGCCCGTCCGCCTGGACGAACGCCTGGACCGCCTGGGGCGAGGGGCAGGGCGGGCGCCCCAGGATGGCGGCGTCCTTGCTGCCGAAGTAGTTGAAGAAGGTGCTCTGCGCGATGTCCGCCGCGGCGCAGATCTGCCCCACCGTGACGGCTTCGTAGCCGTGCCGCAGGCACAGGTCGATGGCGACCTCCTCGACCCGCGCCCGGGCCGCGGCGCGCTTGCGCTCCCGCAGCCCGGGCGGCCTGTCCTCGCTCATCCGTTCCCGGCGGCCGGGTCGACGGCGTCCGGGTCGGCTTCGTTCGGGTCGGCTTCGTTCGGAGCAGTCTCGTCCGTGGCCGTGAGCGCGGTGCGGACGGACTCGGCGTCGGCGTCGATCGTCGCCTGGTCCACGCCGTCGGTGACCGGCACGCGTGCCGCGACCTCGTCGACGAGCCGGCCGGCCGCGCCGCTGTCGACCCACTCGGCCGTCAGGTCGGCGACGGCCTGGTCGATCAGCGCCGCGAGGTCGGAGTTCTCCTCGAACCGCGTCACCAGGGCGTTCTCGCCCATCATGCCGCCGCCCCCGCCGGGACCGGCTCCGTCCGCACCACCAGGCTGGAAGCCCTCGGGCGCCTCCATGCCCTCCGGGAGCTCCATACCTTCTGGGAGCTCCATGCCTTCGGGAAGCTCCATGCCCTCGGGCAGCTCGGCGCCGTCGGGCAGGGTCGGCATCGCCGCCCCGCCGCCACCCGCGCCGCCCGCGCCGCCCGGCATCGACATGCCGCCGAGCGCGAGGTTGAGGTCCCACGAGACCACGCTGATCAGGTGGGTGTCGAGGTCGTAGTAGAGGTAGGCGTTCCGGCCCGGGCCGGACATCGTGTCGAAGTTGCCGAGCACGTCCTGCGTGCCGAGGTAGGTCGCGAACGACTCCACGTCCAGCCACTGGTCTAGGTCCCGGGCGAACTCCTCGTCGGAGGCGTCGTCGAGCCACTCCAGGAACGACACGAGCGGCTGCAGGTCCTGGCTGCCGTTGAGGTTGACCTGCTTGAAGTCGTCCGCGTACTCGGTCTGGTCGTCGCCCTGGTAGGTGAACGAGCTCGTGGACAGCAGCTTGTAGAGCACCCCGTCGCCGTCGAGCCCGGCGGCGTACTGCGGGTCGGGGTTCTCGACGACGAGGCGCGTCGTCGTGGGGCGGTCGTTCACCGTGTAGGTCGTGAACGAGTAGTCCTGGGTGGGCTGGCCCGACTGCTCCGTGAGCTCCAGCGCGACGGCCTCGTTGAGCGACGACGTGCTCGACGCGCTGGCCGGCCGGATCGAGAGCTCCGTGCGGCCCTGGTAGGCACGGCCGGGCTGGTTCTCCTCGAAACTGACCAGCAGCGGCAGGTTCTCGGGCTCCTCGGTGCTGAGCGAGGAACCCATCCCGGCGAACCCGCCGGCCGCGCCGCCCTCGCCGCCATCGGGCATCTCGCCGCCCTCCGGCATCTGCGGCATGTCGGCGCCGCCCTCCGGCACCGCGCCCCGCATGCCCCCGCCGATCCCGCCGGGCGCCCGCTCACCCTCGGTGTCGGACCCCGCCCGGTCGTCGACCAGCGACGACAGCGTGGAGTTGCCCTTCAGCCGCACCGCGACGGAGTCGATCGTGGTGCCGTCGATCGTGAGGTCGGCCGTCATCCACTCCTTCTCGCCCTCGGCGAAGTAGGCGTCGAGCATCCGGTCGTAGTCGTCCTGCGAGTAGGACAGCGAGACCTCGTGGTCCACGGCGTCGTCGAACAGGTCGACCGTGCCCTCGATGTTCTCGGTGACACGTTCCTCGTCGGTGACGGCGGCCGAGCTCGTCGAGTACGGCCGGACCGTCACGTCACCGAAGATGGTCAGGGCGACCACGACCCCGGCCAGGCCGGCGGTCAGGGGGATCCAGTGCTGGCGCAGCCGCACCGGGAGGCGTTTGCGCAGGTCTGCCAGGGTCATGGTCGTCCTCCTCACATGTCGGACTGGTCGTAGCCGGTCAGGACCGTGACCTTCTGCCCGGAGTTGATCTCGCCCAGCGCCTCGATGATCTCCGCGGTGGTGACGCCGGGCTTGAGGCGCACGGAGTAGAACAGCTCGGTCAGCGCGCCGCCGCGCACGGTCTCCACGCTGACGAGCTCGAACTCGCGGGTCGTCCGCACCAGGGCGTCGGCGACGTCCTGCTGGTAGCGGGGCTCCGGCGGCACCTGGACCTTGACCACCTGGCGCTGGATGTCGAGCTTGAACCAGTCGAACCGCTGCATCAGGAAGATCACCAGCAGGATGACGACGGTCGCGGCCGCCGCCAGGAGGTAGAACCGGGTGCCGACCGCCATGCCGATCGCCATCACCAGGAAGATGAACCCGACGTCGCGGGTCTCCTTGATCGCGTTGCGGAACCGGATCACCGACAGCGCGCCGACCAGGGCGAAGGCGCGGGCGATGTTCGACCCGACCACCAGCATGATGACGGCGACGACCATGCCGATGATGACGAGCGTCTGGACGTAGGACTGGCTGTAGGAGATGTTGCGGTGCGTCCTCTTGTACACCCAGCCGATGGCTGCGGACAGGACGAACGACAGCACCAGCGTCATCGTGACGTCGAAGACGGAGAAGGTTCCGCTGAGGTCTTGGAGATTCATCGGGCGAGGACACTCTTTCGGTCGGTGGCGTCGGGGACGCCGTTCGGGGTGGCCGGGTCGCGCAGGATCGCGTCGACCTCGTCGGGGGCGTGCATGGTCGAGCGGGGCGCCAGGCCGAAGGCCTGCACGCTCTGGCAGTACTTGGAGATCCGGACGACGTCGAGGCTCATCCGGGCCGTCAGGTCGGTGACCCAGCCGGGCACGCGCTCGTTCGCCTTGACCTCCAGCACCGACAGGCGCGGCGGGAGCGTGAGCCGGCTGAGGCTCTCGGAGGAGAGGTGGAAGTCGCGGTCCCGCCCGCGCAGCCGGTGGTCGAGGGTGACGCGCAGGCCGAGGTCCGCCTCGCGCCCCACCCACGCCTCGCGGTGGTAGCCGGTCGTGACGGTCGGGCGCAGCTCGAGCTCACCCACCAGGGTGGTGACCTCGTCCAGGAAGGCCCGCTCCCGGGTGCTGATCGTGCCCGTCGGCTCGTACCCCTCCGGCGAGCACAGCGCCAGCGCGTCGCGGTAGGGCAGCGCCACCCGCCGCTTCTGGGTGACCCGGTTGACGCGCTGCTTGATCTCGACGAACACGTCCGACTCCGGCGTGAGGTCGTCGGCCGTGCCGTAGTGCCGCACGCGCAGCTTGCGCCGGAACTTCAGGCCCTCGATCTTCTCCCAGTAGAACTTCAGGTGCGCCGTGTCGTAGTAGACGCTGGTGATCGGGTAGCCCGCGTCGCCGGAGTAGGCGTCGACGTCCATGTGCCGCACCAGCTCGGCGCGGAGCTCGCCGGCCTGGTCCTGCGGCACGAGATACTTGATCTCGAACCGGTTGAACGCGTGCAGCCGGCTCGCGGTGGCCGTGCGGGCCGAGCTTGATCGCACAGGCCAGCTCCTCTCGTTGGCGGCCGGGCCGCCGCGGTGAACGGCGTCTGACCAGCAGATGAACACTGAGGAAACCGAGCGTGCCGGGTGAAACTATGCGTGGGCTGGAAACGTGGAGGCGAACGTGGACCGACTCCATCCAGCGCCCGCCCGGGCACCGGGAGCCGATGACATAGGCAACCCACAGGTTCAGCACAGGAAAGCCACCGGCTCGGGGTCCACGCTGGTGTCATGAGCCTCGCACCCCTGCACGGCGGCACCGCCGACCAGCCGCGCCTGACCCGGGCCGACGGGTCGCCCGTCCGGGCGCTCGTCGTCGACGACGAGCCGAACATCGCCGAGCTCCTGACGTCCGCCCTGCGCCTGGAGGGCATGGACGTCACCACCGCCCTGGACGGCAACACCGCGATCCGGGCCGTGCGCGAGTCCGTGCCCGACATCGTCGTGCTCGACATCATGCTGCCGGACATGGACGGGCTCACCGTGCTGCGCCGGTTGCGCCAGCACGGCGACCGGATCCCGGTGCTGTTCCTCACCGCGCGCGACGCCGTCGAGGACCGCGTCACCGGGCTCACCGCGGGCGGCGACGACTACGTGACCAAGCCGTTCAGCCTGGAGGAGGTCGTGGCCCGGCTGCGCGGCCTGCTCCGGCGCGGGGGCGCCACCACGCGCGACGAGGACGCCGTCCTGACCGTCGGCGACCTGCGGCTGGACGAGGACGCGCACGAGGTGTGGCGCGGGGACGACGAGATCCACCTGACCGCCACCGAGTTCGAGCTGCTGCGCTACCTGATGCGCAACGCCCGGCGCGTGCTGTCCAAGGCGCAGATCCTCGACCACGTGTGGAACTACGACTTCGGCGGGCAGGCCAACATCGTGGAGCTGTACATCTCCTACCTGCGCCGCAAGATCGACAAGGGGCGCGAGCCGATGATCCACACCCTGCGCGGCGTCGGGTACGTGCTGCGCGTCGCGAAGGCCACGGACGAGGCCCGTGCCTGAGACCCCGGCCCCGCGGCCCGCCAACGTCCGGGTGACCCGACGGCCCGCCGGCCGACGGCCCATGACGCTGCGCCGGCGGCTGGTGCTGGTGCTCGCGGCCGTCGTGCTGGTCGTGACCGTCGGCCTCGCGGTGGCCTCCACGGCGGTGCTCCGCACCCAGCTCGTCACCGAGCTGGACCGCGGTCTCGACCAGGCCAGCGAACGCGTCACGGACGGCCCCGTGATGCCGCCCGGCGAGGACTCCGGCGGGCGGCCCGTACCCGAGCCGGAGCAGAACAGCGGCACACCCACGCTTCCCGCCGGCATCGGCCCCGGCAGCATCGTCGTGCGCTACGACGACGACGGCGAGCCAGGGCTGGCCGCCCACATCACCACCTCCCTCGAACGGGTCGAGCTCGAAGACGAGCAGGTCGCCGAGCTCACCGCCGTCCCCGCCGACGGGCGCCCGCACGACGTCCAGGTGACCGGCCTCGGCTCGTTCCGCGCCGTGCACCGCACCACCGCCGCCGGGCAGCCCTCGGTCGTCGCCACGACCACGGCGTCCGTGGACACGACCGTGCAGCGCTACGTGCTGGTCGAGGCGGCGCTGGGCGTGACGGCGCTGCTCGCCGCCGTCGGCGTCGGCGCCTGGCTCGTGCGGCGCTCCCTGCGCCCGCTCGACGACGTCACCGCCGCCGCCAGCCGCGTCTCCGAGCTCGAGCTGTCCCGCGGCGCGATCGCCGCCATCCCGCGCGTCCGCGCCGACCTCACCGACGAGCGCACCGAGGTGGGCCAGGTGGGCGCGGCGCTCAACCGCATGCTGGAGAACGTCGAGGTGTCGCTCCAGGCCCGGCACGACTCCGAGACCCAGGTGCGCAGCTTCGTCGCCGACGCCAGCCACGAGCTGCGCACCCCGCTGGCCTCCATCCGCGGGTACGCCGAGCTCGTGCACCGCGCCCCCGAGGACCTCGGCCCCACCACCGAACGGTCGCTGGACCGCATCGAGTCCGAGGCGATCCGCATGACCGGCCTCGTCGAGGACCTGCTGCTCCTGGCCCGGCTCGACGCCGGACGCCAGCTCGACCGCTCCCCCGTCGACCTGGCGGCGCTCGCCGTCGACGGCGTCATGGATGCCCACGCGGCCGCCCCGGACCACACCTGGACCCTCGACCTCCCCGACCCGGCAGGCGAGGACGACCTCGTCGTGACCGGCGACGAGGCGGGCCTGCGCCAGGTCGTGGCCAACCTGCTCGCCAACGCCCGCACCCACACCCCGCCCGGCACCCGGGTGCGCGTGGGCCTGGCGCGCGACGGCGACGCCGTGGTCCTGGACGTCACCGACGACGGCCCCGGCATCCCCGTCGGGCTGCGGCCCGCGCTGTTCCACCGGTTCACGCGCGGCGACGTGGCCCGCAACCGCACCGGCGGCTCGACGGGCCTGGGGCTCGCCATCGCGGAGGCCATCGTGACGGAGCACCACGGGACCATCTCCGTGCGGTCGGCCACGGCGGACGAGGACGGCGCCCCCGGCACCACGTTCACGGTCCGCCTGCCGCACCCGGCGTGAACGCCCCGCCGGTGCTAAGAAGGAACGGTCCTGGTCGCCGTACGTGAGGAGCGGGTCCCGATGACGGAAGCACCGAGCAGGCCGGTCGTGGTGGGGGTGGACGGCTCGGCGTCGAGCACGCAGGCCGTCCGGTGGGCGGCGCAGGAGGCCGTGCGCCGGGACGTGCCCCTCGTGCTGCTGAGCGTGTGGACGCCGATCCCCGCGGCCGTGCCCCACGCACCGGCCCTGTCCCCCTACGAGGACGAGCTGATCAAGCAGGGCCACCGCTGGCTGGAGAACGCCGTGGCGACGGCGGAGGAGGCCGCGCCCGGCGTCCGCACCAACATGCTGCAGGCGACCGGCTCCCCGGCCGCGCGCCTGATCGGGCAGTCCGCGGCGGCGGACCTGATGGTGGTCGGCTCGCGCGGGCTCGGCGGGTTCAGCGGGCTGGTGATCGGCTCGATCGCGGTGGCGCTCGCGACGCACGGGCTGAGCCCGGTCGTCGTCGTGCGCGGCGAGCAGGCGGAGTCGCCCGCGCCGGACGCGCCCGTCGTCGTCGGCGTGGACGGGTCGCCGACCAGCCGGTCGGCGATCGAGTTCGCCTTCGCGGCCGCGGCCGCGCGGCGCGTGCCCCTGGTGGCCGTGCACGCCTGGAGCGACCTGCCCGTGCCCAACGGCTGGGAGATGGAGCTCGGGCCGTGGCCGGAGATCGAGCAGGAGCAGGCGGAGCTGCTGGAGGCGAACCTCGCCGACGTCCAGGCCCGCTACCCCGACGTGGAGGTGAAGCAGGCGCTGGTCCGCGACGCCCCGACCCGCGCCCTGCTCGAGGAGGCCGCGAGCGCCCAGCTCGTGGTGGCGGGTTCGCGGGGGCGCGGCGGGTTCCGCGGCCTGCTGCTGGGCTCGACCAGCCAGGCGCTGATCTACCACTCCCCCTGCCCGGTGGCGGTGGTCCCGCCGCCGCGGGGCTGAGGCCGGTCAGCCGGCGGGTGTGCCGGACCGGTCCGTCCGGTCGGCCAGGATCTGGAGCGTGAGCTGGTCGACAAGCTGCGCGACCTCCGGCTCGTCGCCGCCGGGCCACTGCTCCACGTACTGCCGCAGCCGCTCCCGTTCCGCCTCCCGGATGGCCTCCGCGACGACGTCGCCGGCGGGCAGCGCCCGGACGGTGTCGCCGTCGACCGCGACGAGCCCGCGGGTCGCGAGGGTGTCGGCGACGTCGCGGACGACGCCCTCGGGGCGACCGGTGCGCTCGGCCATGAGCCGCACGGACCGGGTGTGCTTGAGCGAGACGCGGGTGAGCATCCACGCCTGGCCGGGCGTCAGGCCGACGTCCTGCGCCACGAGGTCGTAGACCCGCAGGGGGTCGCGCTTGCCCACGCGGCGCCACAGGATCAGGCGCAGCTCCTCGAGCGAGGTGCGCGACGACGGGAGGGCGAAGGTGGCGCCCGCCGCGTGGCCGGCCTCGTCGTCGCCGCCGCGCGTGGCGGTGCGCAGCTCCACCTCGGGCAGCAGCCACGTGAGCAGGAACGCGAGCGCCGCGACCGGCACCGCGCCCAGGAAGACGATGTGCAGCGCCTGCGTGTACGCGTCGAGGAACCAGCTCTGCACGTCGGGCGGGCACTGCGCGAGCGCCTGCGTGGACGCCGTCAGGGCGGCGGGCCCGCAGACGCCCTGGGCGGCGTCCGGCACGGAGGTCGCGGCCTCGGCCGCGAGCCGGTTGGCGAAGATCGTGCCGAACACCGCGACGCCCACGGACGAGCCGATGGTGCGGAAGTACGTGGTGCCCGACGTCGCGGTGCCGAGGTCGCGGTAGCTCACCGCGTTCTGGACCGCGATGACGAGCACCTGGGTGACCATGCCGAGTCCGGCGCCGAACACGAACATGCTCAGGCCCGCCTCGAGGGTGGTGGTGCCCTGGTCCATGAGGGAGAGCAGGTAGAGCCCCACGGCCGTGACCGCCGTGCCGGCGATCGGGAAGACCTTGTAGCGCCCGGTGCGGGAGATGAGCTGCCCCGAGCCGATGGACGTGATCAGCAGGCCGAGCATCATGGGCGTCATCTCCAGCCCCGACTCGGTGGGCGTGGAGCCCTTGACCGTCTGCAGGTACAGGGGGATGAAGGTGATGGCGCCGAACATCGCGAAGCCGACGGCGAACCCGATGACCGCGGCCACCGAGAAGACCTTGTTGCGGAACAGGTGCAGCGGCAGCACCGGCTCGGGCGCGCGCCGCTCCACGGCCACGAACGCGACCAGCCCCACGACCGCGAGCGCCGCCATGGCGTAGACGGGGGCGGAGCTCCACTCCCAGGTGGTGCCGCCCAGGCTGGTGAGCAGCACGACCGCCGTCGAGATGGTGGCGAGCAGGATGATGCCCGCGTAGTCGATGCGGGGCCGGGTGTCCGTGGTGATGCGGGGCAGCACGGAGCCGACGACGGCGAGCGCGACGATCCCGACGGGGATGTTGACGTAGAAGACCCAGCGCCAGTCGAGGTTGTCGACGAAGAACCCGCCGAGCAGCGGGCCGGCGACCGAGGAGACGCCGAAGACCGCACCGAACAGCCCCTGGTAGCGGCCGCGGTCCCGGGGCGGCACGACGTCGCCGATGATCGCCTGGGAGAGCACCATGAGCCCGCCGCCGCCCACGCCCTGCACGGCCCGCCACGCGATGAGCTGGCCCATCGTCTGCGACGTGCCGGACAGGATCGACCCGACCAGGAAGATCAGGATGCAGGCGATGAACAGGGTCTTGCGGCCGAACAGGTCGCCGAGCTTGCCCCAGAGCACCGTGGTGGCGGTGCTCGCGAGCATGTAGGAGGTCACGACCCAGGACAGGTGCTCGGCGCCGCCGAGCTCGGAGACGATCGTGGGCAGCGCGGTGGCGACGATGGTCTGGTCGAGGGCGGCGAGCAGCATCGCGAGCATCAGCCCGCCGAAGATGGCCCAGACCCTGGCCTGCGGCAGTACCTGCGGTTCCGCCGCTGCGCTCGGTGCGGTCATGCGGTGCCTCCCGGGTCCGGTGGACGACGAGGCCCGCACGCCCGTGCGTGTGCCCCCGGAGGCAGGTTGTCACGGCCCGCGCGGGTCGGCGCGGGGAGGGGGCCGGGCCGTCAGCCGGCGTAGCCCAGGAACGCGTCGGTGCGCACCCGCCGCACGCCCGCGGCGCGCGCCTGACGCCGGACGGTAGCGACAGCCCGGGGCGGTCCGGAGACCAGCACCTCGCGGTCCCGCAGCGCGGGGACCGCGGCCTCCAGCGACCCGTCGGTGTCCAGGGTCCCGTCGAGCCAGACCCATCCCGCGGGCGGACGGCGGCCGTCGCGCAGCACCGGGCCGTCGGGCCCGCACCCCGGGGAGCCGGCCGGCACGACGGCGACCACCGCCGACGCGCCGGGCACCTCCTCGGGCAGGGGCAGCTCGGCGGCGTCGCGCACCGCGTGCACGAGCACCGCGTCGCGGCCCCCGGGGACCGGCCCAGCGAGGTGCGCGAGGAACGGCGTCACGCCGACCCCGGACGCGACCAGGGCGACCGGCCCCCGCGCGGGCAGCAGGAAGTCGCCCGCGACGCCCGTGGCGCGCACCTCGTCCCCGGGCGCGAGCGCCGCCAGCGCGGCCTTGACGGCCGAGGGGCGCTCGCCCACCCGGGTCAGCAGCCGCACCTCCCCCGACGCCGGGTCCGACGCGAGCGACAGCACGCGCCGGCGGCCCCGGCCGTCGCGGGCCGCCGTCGGGACGTCCACCTCCAGGTACTGGCCCGGCAGGGCACGCAGCGGGTGCGCGGGCTCGAACCGGAGGTCGAGCAGCGAGCCGCGCCGCTCCGCCGTCCGCAGCCGCAGCACGACGCCGCGCCGCTGCCCGAACCCGAACGCCAGCACGTTGCCGGCCAGCAGGGCGAGCTCCGGGGTCACGGCCACGGGCACGAACAGCGGCAGCGCGGTGCCCACCGCGACGAGCAGGGCGACGGCGGCCCGCTGCGCGCGCCGTGGCGGCGTCGTCAGCGGCTCGGAGAGCATGAACCCGGCCAGGAACACGATCGGGCTCGCACTGACGGCCCACCAGGCGGCGTCCGCCAGGGGTGTGCCGAGCAGCAGGTAGCCCGCGGTCGCCAGGGCCCAGGCAGGCACCGCGTACAGGGCGGCGTAGCCGAGGCGTCCCGTGCGCCACAGCACCAGCAGCGCGCCGAGCGCGACCACCGGCAGCAGCGCCGCACTGCCGACCCACCACAGCGCCGAGCCGATACCGGGGACGACGAGTCCGACGAGCGCGACACCCACCGCACCGGCGGCGGCCGGGTTGAGCACGTGCCGGCCGCGCCAGGCGAGCACGAACTTGCTCAGCCCGGCCACGAGCCCGGCGACCGCGACCGTGGCCAGGGCGGCGGGCGTCAGGTCGGGCCACAGCAGCAGGAACAGGATCAGCCCCGTGATCGCCCACGAGCCCGGGTGCGGGCGCACTCCCGCGACCCGCGCCCCGGCGGCCGTCCCCGCCCAGGTCGCGGCCAGCGCCACGGCGGCGCTGACCAGCATCGCGACCGGGTCGGCGGCCAGCACGCCCGCGGCCGCGAGCCCGACGGCGGCGGCCGCGACCACCCCGAGCGCGGTCAGCACCAGGGTGTACATCGAGACCTGCCCCAGAGCCGCCGTGAGCCGGGCAGCGGACGAGGCCCGGCGGGCGCCGGTCGTCGCGGGGACCGCGATCGTGGTCACGCGAACACCTGCCCGTCCACCCCGACGGCCTCCAGCGGACCCCGGCGCGGCATCCGCACCACGCCGGTCACGGGCAGCAGCTCGCGGACGGCGGCCGGTTCGAGGAAGAACGCGGCGGTCGCGGCGGCGTCGGCCAGCAGGGCGGTGGGCGCCACCGCCCACGTCGCGACGACGTCGGTAGTGGGCAGGCCCGTGCGGGCGTCGAGCACGTGGTGCAGCCCGTCGCCCCAGACGCGCCGGTTGGTGGCCGACGCGCACACCGCGCCGCCGCCGGCGGGCAGCCGCACCAGGCCGACGGCCCGGCGCGGGTCCCGGGGGTGCTCCAGCGCGACGCGCAGCCCGCCGCCGCCCACCTGGCGGATGTCGCCGCCGGCGTCGACCGTGCAGGGACCGGTGCCGGCGTCCGCCAGCACGCCCGTGACGAGGTCGACGAGCCGGCCCTTGCCCACGGCGCCGACGTCGAGCAGCAGGGAGCCGGCCGGGTGGACCGTCGAGGTCGTGGCGTCCCAGCCGAGCTCCGCCCAGGCGGGCACCGGGCCGCGGGGGCCGGTGCGGGGGCGCAGCGTGTAGTCGGCGTCGTATCCCAGGTCCTCCAGGGCGTGGCCGACGAGCGGGTTCACGGCGCCGCCGGTGGCCTCGGCGAGGGTGGCGTACACCTGGAGCATCGCGTCGCCGTCGGCGTCGACGTGGTGCCGGCGGGGGCGCCGGGCCAGGTCGTGCACGAACGAGTCGGTGCGGAACCGCGACCAGGTCGCGTCGAACGTGGCGATCTCGCGGCGCACCGCCGCCGCGACGTCGTGCGGCAGCGGTGCGGGCGTGTCGATGATCCAGCGGGTGCCGATCGCCTCGAACGCGAGTCGGCCGGGGGCCGCGGTGGCGATGGTCGGCTCACGCACGGGCCTGCTCCTCGATCTGGGTCACGGCGTCCTCGAACCCGCCCGAGGTGAGCGAGGAGCCGGCGACCTTGTCCACGTGGAGCTGGTCGAGCGCGACGCCGACCACCTCGTCCGAGATGCCCGACGCGAACTGCTGCTGGTACTGCGCGGAGGTCGCGTCGTCGGCCTCCGGGGTGACGGTCACGGCGGTGACCACGCCGTCGGCGATGGTCAGCTCGACGCCGACCGACTCGGTGCCGCCCGGGGAGACGTAGCTGCCGTCGGCCGAGTAGGTGCCGTCGGTGTAGGCGCCGTCGGTGGAGGTGCTCGACGACTCCGCGGAGACGACGCTCCTGGACGGGGAGGCGCCCTCGTCGGCGGCGGTGCTGCTCGCGCAGCCGGCGAGGGCGAGCCCCGCGGCGAGCGGTGCGAGGCCGATGAGGACGCGGCGTCGGACGGTGTGGTTCATGACGGTCTCCTGTCGGTGTCGATAGGAGCCATCACATGCCGCCCGGATGGACCGGACCTAGGACGCGGTTGTGAGTTCCCTGTGTCGCCGGAACGGCGCGACGAGCGTCGGCACGACATGCTTGCGGTGCACGACCAGCACGACCACCGTGACGAGGGCGTAGATCCCGGAGAGCGCGAACCGGCCCGTGGTCGAGGTCACGGCGAACTGGACGGCGAACAGGCCCAGCAGCGTCCAGGCCGACCAGCGGTGGAAGCGCAGGGACAGCAGGATCGCGACGCCCATCATGGTCTGGGTGGCCGTGAGCAGCACCTCCTCGACCTGGCGGGTGTCCAGGACGAGCGACGCGGTGCCGCCGCCCAGCAGGTAGGCGATGGGCAGGGAGCCCACGAGCAGGGTCCACTGGTTGATCTTCGAGGAGATCAGGGTCGCGATGGCGGCGGTGCCCTTGCCGCGCCACGCGAACAGCACGGCGATGATGAACTCGGGCGCCTCGGAGGCGAGCGGCGCGAGCCACTGCACCAGCAGGAAGTCGTCGATGCCCAGCCGCGTGCCCGACTCGACGAGCGACTCCGCGAACGGCTCGGCGCAGGCCAGGATCACGGCGGCGGCGAGCACGAACAGCGCGACGACGGTGGCGCGGCGGGCGCGGCGCGGCAGGTTGCCGACGGCGGCGGCGGTGCCGATCAGGTCGGGCTCCTCGGCGCCGCCGCGGGTCAGCTTGTACATGTAGAACCCGAACCACGCGATGAGCGCGACGCCGAGCACCAGGTGGATGTGGCCGGTGGCGGGGATGACGAACGCGACGACGCCGGCGACCAGCAGGAAGCCGAGCTCCAGCCGGTTCTCGGGCTCCAGCGCGAGCGCCGTGGCGGGCCTCTTGTTCAGCCGGCCCGCGACGTACAGCGACACGAGCACGACCAGCGGCCAGCCCAGCCCCAGGAGCAGGCGGTTGGACCCGGTCATGTTGGCGGCGGCGTACTGCACGTACGTCGGGTCGGACCCGGCCGTGTAGGCGTAGTAGAGGTCGACGGCGTACTCGGGCAGCACCGCGATGAGGGCCAGGACGGCGATCGCGAACCCGCCGGACACGTCGACCTGGGCCGCCTCGGCCGCCCAGGCCAGCACGAACGACGCGGCGACGACGGCGGCGCCGAACAGCACGAGTGCCAGGACGGGCTCGGGGTGGGTGCCGGTCAGGCGCAGGAAGAGCGCGGGGGCCATGACGACCAGCGCGATCAGCAGGGAGCGGACCAGGGTGCCGACACCGGGCACGCGGCCCGGCGGCGATCCGGCGGGGTGCTGCTCCTGGACGGTGACAGCGGACATGAGGGCCTCCTCGACAGCAGCCGAGGGCGTCCGCGACAGGGCAGAGCGCAGACCTCGACCAGTGGACACAGAACTGGTCGAAGGTCTCGCCCACCGCGTCTGCGGCGAGATGACCGGGCGCGCTGCGCCAGTATGTCGATCACCTCTGCCGGACACGTCGGCCCGGCCGGGCTACTCCCCTTCGCTGCCCCCACCGTACGGTCGCGGGCCTACGGAAGGAAGTTTTCCGGCGGTGAGAACGGTCACGGAAGTTTCGTACTCTGACCTGCGAAAACGCGTCTTCGCACGGCCGAAGAAAGGTCTGCCCGCTACCCGTACGACGGCGGGCTGATCCGCACGGCGGCCCGGTACCCGGCGCCCTCCATCGTGGACATCTCGTCGAGCGCGGCGTCCGCCACGGGGAGCAGGTGCGCGTCGACCCAGGTCTCCCCCGTCGTCGTGCCGACCCACGGGTCCTCGACCACCACCGCCCCGGGCACGGCGGCATGGCACAGCACCCAGTGCGGCACGTCGACGCCGAGCATCGCCGTCAGCGAGACCAGCAGCACCACGCGCTCGCCGTCGTCGAGGGCGGCGCGCAGGGCGGGCAGCGTCAGGCGGCGGCCGTCGACCGGGAGCCCGGCCGCGGCGGCGTCCTCGCGCGAGAGCTCCTGGAGCAGGGCACGCCAGTCCCGGTCACCCTCGGGGTAGGCCTCGACGATCACCGGCCCGTCGGTGTCCAGGGCGACGACGACGCCCGAACCCGGCCACCGCCGGTGCACCGCGAGGCCGAGGCGCACCGGGTCGCACGCCGGAAAATTCGTTGCCTCCCGCCAGAGCGACAGCTCCAGGCGCCGGTCGAGCGCCTCGCCGCCGAGCGCGCCCAGGTGCGCCTGGGCCATCGCCGCACCGGCGGCGCCGCACGTGAAGTGGGTGGTCTGGCGGTAGTGGGCGGGCTCGTCCAGGTCGACGTCGTCGAGCCAGCGGACGTACCCGGTGGTGGGCTGGGCGTCGTCGGGCGCGCGCATGGGCCGGAATCCCGCGGCCGCGGGCGCCGTCCCCGCCGTCCACCCCTCCCACTTGACCTGGACCAGGCCGCGCTCGCGGGCGTGCTGGACGACGGCGTCCGCGGCGAGCGCGGCGTCGCCCACGGCGTCGACGATCTTGAGGTACGCGGTGCCCGGCCGGGCCGTGACCAGCGCGGCCCCCTGTGGCCGGTCCTGGTCGCCGACGAGGACCAGCCGCGGGTCGTGCGCCGACCGGTCGGCCGAGGCCCACCGGTCGAGCACCTCGCGCGGCGCGATGCGGTCCAGCCCCGCGGGCAGGCCCGCCGGGTCGTACGGGACGACGACGGCGGGCCCGCCCGCGGCGTCACTCACCGGTCAGGGCGTCCGCGAAGGCGTCGACCGCCTGGAGCGTCGACCGGGGGCCGCCCGCACCCCAGACCAGCGGGAACTCGTACGCCCGCCCTTCCTCGACGGCCGGGAGGGAGGTCCAGAGCTCGCTCTCCTCCAGGGCGTCCACGTAGCCGGTGGTGTCGCCGTTGGAGAAGAACAGGTTGGCGTCGCCGACGGCGGTCAGGCCCTCGATGTCGGTCTGGGCGAGGCCGTACTCGGCGTTGAGGCCGCCGGTACCGTGGGAGTCGTTCACGTCCGCGTCCCAGGCGGGGTCGAGCCCGAGCTCCTTGCCGAGCTCGATGAACAGGGAGCCCTCGGTGTAGGGGCGCAGGCTCAGGTTGCCGCCCTGGATCCAGCCGTCGAAGAAGAGGAAGTCGGTCGTCGGCAGGTCGAGCGCCGCCACCTCCGCCTTGCGCTCGGCGAGGTGGGCGTCGAACTCGGCGAGCACCTGCTCGGCGCGCTCGGTGCGGCCGGTCGCCTCCGCGATCAGGGAGAAGACGTCCTTCATGTTGCCGACCGGGTCCTCCGGGTCGTTGCCCCGCGCCACCAGCACCGGGACGCCCTGGCGCTCGAACTGGGCGATGGCCTCGTCGTCGTCGGTGAAGCCCTCGATGATCACGAGGTCCGGGTCGGCGGCGAACAGGGCGGTGGCGTCGGGCTCCTCGCGGGTGCCGACGTCGGCGACGCCCTCGGGGAGCTTCTCGGCCGAGACCCAGGTCGAGTAGCCCTCGGGGTCGGCGACGGCGACGGGCGTGACGCACAGCGTGAGCGCGTCCTCCACCTCCTGCCACTCCAGCACGGCGATCCGCTCGGCGGGCCGGTCCAGCTCGACGGTGCGGCCGACGCCGTCCACCAGGGAGACGGGGCCGGAGGCCGTCTCCGTCGTGTCCTCGGCGCAGCTCCCGGAGGCGGGGGCCGACGGCTCCGGGGCGGCGGCGTCGACCTCGGTGGTCCCGCATCCGGTGACGACGAGCGCGAGCGCGAACGCCGCGGCCGCCACTGCTCCGGCGGGGGTTCTCCTGGGCACGACCATGAGCACTTTCCTCTTTCTGCTGTGGTGCGGGACGGGGGCACTGGCGCCCGGGCCGGCTCCAGCCGGCGCGTCCACTGAGGTGAGCCTAAGTAAGGCTTACCTCAGTCCGCAATGCCGCACATCCGACAGCAGATCAGGGTTTCCGGCCACCGTCCTCGGCAGCAAAAGCGCCCGGCGTCGTGCCCATGACGCGCCGGAACGCGTCGATGAACGTGCTGGGGTGCGCGTAGCCGAGCTCGTCGGCGACGTCCTGCACGGGGTGACCGGCATCGAGGAGCTCCAGGGACCGGTGCACGCGCACGGCCTGCCGCCACTGCGCGAACGAGAGCCCCGTCGTGGCGCGGAACACGCGCGTGATGGTCCGCGCGCTCGTCCCGGACGAGCGTGCCCACTCGTCCAGGGAGCGCTCGTCGGCCGGGTCGGCGAGCAGGGCCTCGACGATCGTTTCGACGCGGTCGTCGGCGGGCAGCCGCACGGCGAGCTGCCGGTCCGAGGGCACCAGGACGTCGAGGACCACGGCCTCCGCCCGCGCGCGGGCGGCGGGGTCGAGGTCGGGGCGCGCGAGGTGGACCAGGAGCGCCTGCAGCACGGGGACCATCGCGACGACGGTGGTGGTGTCGAGGCCGGGCGGGGTCTGCCCGGCCGTGGTCCGGCCCGGTGCGAAGAACGCGTCGTAGAGCTCGACCCCCGCCGTGAGCCTGCCCGCGTGCTCCTGCCCGGCCGGGAGCCAGAGGCCGAAGCCCTCCGAGACGGTGAAGACCTGCGCGCCCACCCGGGCGGTCAGGGTGCCGTGCCGCACCCACACCAGCTCGTGCGCGGTGTGGACGTGCGGTTCCCACTCCGTGGCGACGGCCACGGAGTGGGACTCGACGGCGATGGTGAACTCGGCCGGGGCGCCCGCCGGGACGGGGTAGGTGCGGCCGACCGACGCCCGGGGGTCACGCCGCCAGGAACCGCGCGCGTCGCCGGGGCGGGTGGTGGCTGCCATACGGCGAAGTCTAGGGAGCGGCCATGCCCCGCCACGCGACCCGGATGCCCTCCCGGCAGCGCGCCAGCGCCTCCGGGTCGTCGAGGGTCACGCCGCGCACCACGAACTGGTAGTAGAAGACGCCGTTGACCAGGTCGATGCACGCGTCCACGTCGATGTCGGGGCGCAGCTCGCCCCGCTCGATCCCCGCCCGCAGCACCGCGACCATGCCGCCCCGGCGGCGCGAGACGTGCGACCGCCAGTACGCCTGGGCGAGCTTGCGGTCCGTCATCGCCAGCCGCATGCGCAGCCGGAACCGCTCCTCCGAGTACGTCTCGCGCGTCGCGGACGGCGCCGTGGTGTACGCGTCCAGGACGTTCTGCAGCAGGTCGCCGTCCAGCGGGATGGTGTGCGGCGCGCGGCCCCGGTCGAGCGCCGTGGCGACCAGGTCGGTCATGCTGGGCCACCGCCGGTAGATCGCGGCGCGGCTCACGCCGCTGCGCTCCACCACCCTGATGACGGTGATCTCCTCGCCCCGCTCCAGGAGCTCGACGGCGGCGTCGACGATCCGCTCGTCGTGCCCGTGCGAGCGCGGGCGGCCGGGGCCGCGCGCCGTACCGGCGGTCACTCGGACGGGCTCAGCGCCCGGGCCCGCAGCTGAGCGACCAGGCCGTCCGTGAGCCCGGCCGCGCGCAGGGGCGCCAGCGGGTCGCCGTGCCGCTCGGTGAGCATCGCGAACAGCTCGCGCATCGGGGCGTCCGAGAACTCCGTGCTGACGGCGGCCAGCGCCGCCGCGTCGAGCTCGATCCCGAACCGGCTCATCAGCGGCCGCATGACGGGCGCGATGCGCGCCATGATGGCCGCGGAGTTCTCGCCGGTGCGCACGTAGTCGGCCACGATGTCGTCGCGGTCGGCGCCGAGCGCCAGCAGCAGCGACGCGGCGAGCACGCCGGTGCGGTCCTGCCCGGCCGCGCAGTGGAACGCGACCGCTCCGGGCGCGTGGGCGATGATCGCGAGCGCCGTCACGATCTGCGGGGCGGCGCCCTCGTACATCCGCAGGTACATGCGGCCGAACCGGGTCTGGTCCATCATCTCGGCGCCCGGCGGGCGGGTCCCGGCGCCGTCGGCGGCCTGGCCGATGTCGGCGAGCAGCGGCACGTGGTGGTAGCTGACGTTGGAGTGCGTGCCGAGCGGCCCGCGGCCGGTGACGCCGAGCTCGTCGGTGGAGCGCAGGTCGATGATGGCCCGCACGCCGTCGTCGACCAGCGCCCGGGCGACGTCGTCGGTCACGAGGGCGAGGTCGTCGGCACGGAGGGCGAAGCCCGGGCGGACGACGCCGCCGTCGACGGCGATACCGCCCAGGTCGCGGAGGTTGACGGGGGCGCTGAGGGTGAGCGCGGGGGTACTGGTCACGTGATCTTCCTTCGGATGACGGCGCTGGCCTGGTCGATGACCGTGACCAGCACGATGATGCAGACGACGATCGCGGACAGATGCCCGTAGTCGTACATTCGCATGGCGGTGGTGAGCTCCAGGCCGATGCCGCCGGCACCGACCATGCCCAGGATGGTCGCACCACGCACGTTGCCCTCGAAGAGCAGCAGCGTGTACGACACGAGGAGCGGCCCGGCCTGGGGCAGCACGCCGTACTGCACGACCTGCCGCCGGGAGGCGCCGACGGCCTGCATGGCGGTGACCGGACCGGCGTCGACGGCCTCCATGGCCTCGGCGAAGACCTTGCCGATGGAGCCGATCGAGCCGACCGTCATCGCGAGGATGCCGGCGAACGGGCCCAGCCCCACGGCGGAGACGAACATGAGGGCGAACACGAGGTCGGGCAGCGAGCGGATGACGTTCATGACCCAGCGCGTCGGGTAGTACAGCCAGCGCGGGGCGATGTTTGAGGCAGCACCGAACGCGACGACCAGGGACAGGACGGCGCCGAGCACGGTGCCGACGATGGCCATCTGCAGCGTCTCGACCAGCAGCTCGACGATGGTGCCGAACTTGTCCCAGGTGGGCGGGAAGAGCCGCAGCAGGAAGTCGCCCATGTTGACGGTGCCCTCGCCGAGCTTCGCGAAGTCGAACTCCGCGCCGACGAAGGACCACACCAGCAGCACGCCGACGACGGGCAGGCCGAGCAGGAACCGCGCCCGGGGCACGTTGACCGCGCGCTCGAGGCGGGCCCGGGTGCGCTGGTCAGGCGTGATCGTCGACACGGTCGGCCTCCTCGTGGGCGTGGCCGTAGAGCACGTCGAGCGCCGCGGCATCGAGCTCGGCGGTCGGCGCGGAGACGAGCACCTGGCCGTGCCGCAGGCCGACGACGCGGTCGGAGTGCTCCAGCGCGAGGGCCAGCACGTGCAGGCTGACCAGCACGGGGATGCCGTCGTCGTGCGCGATCTCGCGGAGCAGGCCGAGCACGGCGTCCGACATCCGCGGGTCGAGCGACGCGACGGGCTCGTCCGCCAGGATGAGGCGTGGCCGCTGCATGAGCGCCCGCGCGATCGCGACGCGCTGCTGCTGGCCGCCCGAGAGGGACCGCGCCTGCTCGGTGGCCTTGTGGGCGATGCCGACGCGGTCGAGCAGCTCCATGGCGCGCCGGCGGTGGGCGCTGGAGAACCCGCCCGCCAGGTTGACGGGGCCGGCGTCGTGCAGGGCGCCGGTGAGCACGTTGGTGAGCACGCTGAGCCGGCCGACGAGGTTGAACTGCTGGAACACCTGGCCGACCGAGGCGCGCACGGTGCGCAGCCGGCGGCGCGGAAGGTTCGTCATGTCGTGGCCGACGACGTGCGCCGAGCCGCCGGTGATCGGCGCGAACCCGGTGAGGCTGCGCATCAGGGTCGACTTGCCGGAGCCGGACGAACCGAGGAGGGCGACCATCTCGCCCGCGTGGAGGTCGAGGTCGACGCCGTCGAGCACGAGGGGGCCGTCGCCGTAGGCGACCCGCAGGCCGCGCACCGAGACGAGTGCCGGGGCGGTCATGCTCAGCCCAGGTCCGAGATGTCGACGTCGGCGATGGCCGCGATGTCGACGAAGGGCTGGAAGATCGACGGGTCGGGGTCGACGATCGGCTCGGTGCCCTGCATGGCCTCGAACATCGCGCCGAGGGCGTCGGCGTTCTCCTCGACGAACACCTTGGGCAGCGCCTGCGCGAGCAGCTCACGCTTGTCGTCGGCGAGCTCCTGGTCGGCCAGCACCGTGACGGCGACCGGCATGGAGTCGCTCTCGCCGATCGAGCGGGTCTCGCCCTTCTCGAAGGGGAACATCGGGTCGCCCAGGCCCGCCATGGACGGGAAGATCGTCGAGGTGCAGGCGACGTCGGCCTGGCCCTCCTTCAGGGCGGTGAAGCTCATGTCGTGGCCGCCGCTGAACATCGGGGTGTAGTCGGCGTCCTTCTCCAGGCCGGCGTCGTGCAGCATGGCCACGGGCATGAAGTAGCCGGAGCTGGACGCCGGGTCGGCGAACGCGACCACGGTCTCGGGCGTGATGTCGTCCAGCGATTCCAGGGGCGAGCCGTCCAGCACGAGGCAGATCGAGACCGGGTCGTCGTTGCCCGGCCAGGCCACGAGCGAGTCGACCTCGCCCGTGTTGACCGCCAACGCGGACGGGAACCCGCTCATGAAGCCGATGTCGACGTGGTGGTTGCGCAGGGCCTCGACGACCGCCGTGTAGTCGGGCACGTCGACGATCTCGACCTCGCGGCCGGTCTCGGCCTCGACCAGGCCGGCGAACGCCTCGATGGGGTTCTCGGCGCCGGGGTCGTCACCCAGCGGCGTGGTGGCGAACGTGATCGGAGCGTCCGAGTCGGACGCGGCGGCGTCGGAGTCGGCGGAGGCCGAGGCGGAGCAGCCGGCGAGGAGGACGGCGGTGCCGAGGGCGAGCAGGCCCAGAGCCGGGAGTGCGCGGGGGCGCATGGGCGTTCCTTTCTGCGGGGCCGGGGCGATGCCCGGCGGGATATCGCGACTGGCGATATCGATATGGAACCCCGCGCAGATGGCCGTGAATTACGAGACCGCGGTCCTGTAACGGAAGCCCGGATGAAGATCGGGTGGCCGGCGCTTGACCCTTCCCTTAGGGGAGGGTTGATGGTTCTTCCCAGGAGGTGCGGCCCATGGCCTACACGATCACGCACGTCTCCCGGCTATCAGGGGTGACGCTCAAGACGCTCTACCACTACGACCGGATCGGGCTGCTCGTCCCTGCGCGGGACGAGCGCAACGACTACCGGACGTACTCGGACGGTGATCTCGAGCGTCTCCAGCAGATCCTGTTCTTCCGGGAGCTCGACATGCCGCTGGACGCGATCGCGGAGGCTCTCACGGACCGCGCCTCCCGGCTCGAGTGCCTGCTGGACCAGCGCGCCCTGCTTCGCTCCCGCGGGGCACGGCTCGCCCAGGTGCTGGCGACGCTCGAGCAGGCCATCGCACACGAGAGAAGGGGAGAACCCATGACCGCCGACAGCATGTTCACCGGCCTGGACCAGGCCGGGTGGCAGGACGCCCTCGCGGACCAGAACGCGCACCTGCGAGAGACCTACGGCGTCGAGCTCGACACCGCGGAGGTCGACGCCGACGGGATGAACGCGGCAGCCGCCGAGGCGACCGCGTTCATGGCCACCATGGCCCACGCGCTCCGGGCCGGGCTGCGCGCCGACGACCCGGTGGTCGCCGTCGCGATCGAGGGGCACATCGCGGCCCTCGCCGTCGCGCACCCGACGGACGCCGCGGGCTTCGCCGGGCAGGCGCGCTTCTTCGTCACGGACGACTTCCACCGGCAGATGCTCGAGCAGCAGCAGACCGGCCTGGCGTACTACCTGCTCCATGCCGCCGAGTCGTACCGGGACGCGGCCTGACGGGTGCCGCCTGATCGCGTGGCCTGAGTACCGGACGCCGTCCCGGCTCGTGGGGCAGCGTCCGGTGCCCGAGCGCGCGTCGCGTGCTGTGCATCTGGATGGGCTCCGAGGTCCGGCACCCGGTTGCACGGGACGAGGATCGCTGAACCAGACCCGGCGATCTTCCGGCGCGCAAACACGTCGCTCAGGCCTCCGGCAGGGACAGCGCCTCGGTCCTCGACGACGAGCGGGCCGCCAACTCAGCGGCCGCCGAACGGTACGGCTGGACGCCGGCGCGCCGAGCTTGCGCCCCAAGCCGTCATGGTGTTCTTCGTTCGCGATGATCGGTTCTCGGGTCAGAACGGCGGCTCGCCAGGTCCGGACGGGGCAGCGTTGTCGTTGTCGGAGGTGTCGGCGGTCGTCGGCGCGGTCGTGGCGTAGGCACGGGGCAGGCGGCGGCCGGTCAGGGCGCGCACGGTCAGGTCATTGCTGGTGCCAGGGTCTACCTGGTCCAGGTCCACTTGAGTGTCGAGCACCGTCGGCGGCCGGGTGTGCACCCGACCGGCAGGTGTGGTCCAGGTGGTGATTCCCGTCCTCGGGTCGCGCACGACACCCCAGCCCGCGTGTGTCTTGAGCAGGTGATGCCGCCGGCACAGCGCATGGAGGTTGTCGGCACGAGTCTGCCCACGGACAGCCCCGCCCTCACCGCCGTGCCGAGTGTCCAGCTCATGATCGAAGGGCTCGATATGGTCCAGGTCGCACGACACCGCCAGCGCGTCACAGCCGATGAAGGTGCAGGTCTCGTCCCTGGCTTCCACCGCAGACCGGAGTACCCGGCCTGGCTTGTAGGTCGTGGTGGAGTAGTCGGCCAGGACACCCGTGACCGGGTCGGTGAGCAGGCGCTGCCAGGTGGCGTCCTCAGCGAGAAGCCGTGCGATGCCTGCCGGGACCGGGCCGAACCCGTCCAGCTCAGCGGGGGCGTCGTCCAGGCCCAGGAGCGTGCTCGACGGCACGGTCACCCGGACGACGGGGCGCGTAGGCGTCACCCGCACGACCGTTTCGTGGACAACGGGCGTCTGGCCACCACACGTGCACACGGGACCGGCACTGGCAGCTCCGGCACTCGCACCGTCGGCAACGCCCGCGCCGCTACCCATGCTTGCGCCCGTGCTCGTCGCCGCGTCTTCGCTCGCAGTCGTAGCCGCCTCCGCCTGGCCGACCGCCGCAAACCGGTCCCCCGGCACCAGCCGACCAGTCACGATCCCCGTCAGACAGTCCGCGCGGAGCTGACCCAACGTCCGCTCCTCACCCGCCGTGTATCGCAGCTGGTGCGCCATGTCATCCACGACACCCCACACCGCCGCCGCATCCACCGCCGGCAGATACGCCGAGAACCAACCCATGTCGTTCTCCGCGCGATCCAACTGCACGTTCCGGTCCAACGCCGCAGCCCGGGCCGTCTCCTCGGCACCGTGCCGCGCCTTCGCGAACGCCAGCATCTTGTTCCGCAGCCACCGCCACGTCCGGAACGGAGCCTGGGGCAGGTACCGGGCGATCGCCTCGGCACGCTCAGTCACCGTCAATTGAACAGCCGACCGCAGCAGAGTGTGCGCCTTCTTCACATCGATCTGCCCCTCAACCAGCGCACCGATCACTGTGGGGTGCTCAGCACCGGACTCCGCCCGCACCACCACCTCGGACCCCTCAGCCTGCGTCACCACCAGCTCCGCCGTGACCTGACCGACCAACGAGTTATGCGCCAGCGGGCTCGACTCCCGAGAAGCCCGCTCCGCCACAACGTGCGCCTGGACCCCGGCGGCCCACGACTGCAGCCGGGCGCAGGCAGCCGCAAGGTCGCCGAGTATGTCGTCGGACAACGCAGCCAGCGACCCAGACCCGTCCTCGGTGGGGGTGGTGAGCCCGGCGCCAAGGCCCGTGACCTCACTGACCACCCGCGCCAGCTCAGCCCCCGGCGCCTCGGCCAACGCCTCCCGAAGCACCTCGGCCGGCCACAACGCCACCGGCCCGAAATCCGCAGGAGACTCCGACAAACCGCAACACACGGCGTCACGCGATCCCGGCTCCGGCGGCACCTCCATCCCGTGCCGCCCGTCATCGTCACCGAACAGCGCCTCGCACTCAGCGAACAACGCCTCGAGCCACGCATCGTCAGGCATGGTGCCGTCAACGAACGGATCCTCACGCACAACGGCCCCCGCGACCCCAGCCGGCCTGCCGTCATCCAGGAACGCCACGGGCGCCGAGCCCCCACCGCCGTCCGACCATTGCCTACCCATGCCGACACCTCCCTGAAGCCGAATAGCAGTCCAACAACACCATTCCAGCGGACCTTTGTTCGACCCTAGGCGAAGCCACCCACGCCCGCTCGTTCTTCCGCCCGCCGCGTAACCCCGCTTCCCGAACGCGCGCAACCACCCGTCCCGCTGCTACCGGACCGGCAAATCACCCCTGCCGCCGCTGCCGCACCCGCCACACCAGCTTGCGCACCTCGTCGAACCACAGCACGGTCGACGCCATCCCCACCGCCACGGCCCAGTGCGCCAGGTCGAGCCCGGCGGTACCGAAGGCGACCTGGAGGAACGGCACCTCCACGACGGCCACCTGGAGCACCACGCCCAGCCCGATCGCCGCCCACAGCCACCGCCCGGCGAACATCCGGTGGAACGCGCTGGTGGTCTCCGACCGCGAGTTGAGCACGTTGAACAGCTGCGCGAGCACGAGCGTGGTGAACCCGGCGGTGCGGGCCACGGTGAGGTCGTCGCTGCCCTCGACCAGGCCGCCGGGCAGGAAGATGTCGATGGTCAGGAGCGTCGCCACGCCCATGACCAGGCCGATGCTCAGCACGCCGGTCCACATCCGGGCGTCGATGATCCGCTCGTGCGGGCTGCGCGGGGGCCGGGCCATGACGTCGTCGGTCTCGGGGTCCACGCCCATGGCCAGGGCGGGACCGGAGTCGGTGACCAGGTTGATCCACAGGATCTGGGTGGCGAGCAGCGGCACGACGACGGCCTCCCCGCCGGCAGCCCCCTCCAGGCCCAGGACCCCGGCGAACACGACGCCGAACAGCACCGTGCACACCTCGCCCATGTTGGAGGAGAGCAGGTAGCGCAGGAACTTCTTGATGTTGTCGAAGATGATCCGGCCCTGGCGCACCGCGGCGACGATCGTGGCGAAGTTGTCGTCGCCGAGGATCATCCTGGCCGACTCCTTCGTCACCTCCGTCCCGGTGATACCCATCGCCACGCCGATGTCGGCGGTCTTCAGCGCGGGGGCGTCGTTCACGCCGTCGCCGGTCATGGCCACCACGTGCCCGTCGGCCTGGAGGGCGTCCACGATCTGCAGCTTGTTCTGCGGGGCCACGCGCGCATACACAGACACGGAGCGCGTCGTCTCGCGCAGCCCCGCGGCGTCCAGCCCGTCCAGCTCCGTCCCGGTGACCGCCCGCGCGCCCGGCTCCACGATGCCCAGGTCGCTCGCGATCCGGGTGGCCGTGACGGGGTGGTCGCCGGTGATCATCATGACGCGGATGCCGGCCCGGCGGGCCTCGGCCACCGCGGTGGCGACCTCGGGCCGGGGCGGGTCGATGATGCCGACCACGCCGAGGTAGACCAGGTCGGACTCGTGCTCCTCCAGCCCCTCGGGCCCGGTCTCCTCGGGCACCCGCCGGTAGGCGACGCCGAGCGTGCGGTACGCCTGCCCCGACAGCCGCTCGACGGCGGCGAGCGCCGCGGCCCGCCGTTCGTCGTCGAGCGGCACGGCGGTATCGCCCACCTGCACGTCGGTGCACCGCGGCAGCAGCACGTCGGGGGCGCCCTTGGTGACCAGGGCCCATGCGCCGTCGCCGGGCGGGTCCACGAGCGCGGACATGAGCTTGCGCTCGGAGGTGAACGGCACCTCGCCGCGTCGTTCGAACCCGGCGACGCGGTCGACGGTGTCGGCGAGCTTGTGCGCGGCGACCAGGAAGGCGGCCTCGGTGGGGTCGCCCTGGACGGTCCACCCGCCGTCGGCCTGGGTGAGCTGGGCGTCGTTGGCCAGGGAGCCGCCGCCGAGCACCATGACCGCCTCACGGGTCAGGGCCTCGCCGGTCAGGGGCCCGCCGCCGTCGTCCGGCCCGACCACGGCCTCGCCGTCGGGCCGGTAGCCGACGCCGGTGAGCGTGACCTCGCCCGATGCCGTGACGACCCGCTGGATGGTCATCTCGTTCTTGGTCAGGGTGCCGGTCTTGTCCGAGGCGATGACGGAGGCGGAGCCGAGCGTCTCGGCGGAGTGCAGCTTCTTGACGACGGCGTTGCGCCGCGCCATGGCCTGCACGCCGACGGCGAGGACCACGGACAGGATGGCGGGCAGCCCCTCGGGCACGGCGGCGACGGCGAGGGAGACGCCGAGCAGCAGCACGGTGACGAGGTCGGCGGGCGTGCGGACGTCGTTGACGACGGCGGCCAGCACCATCACGACGACGGCGATGCCGATCACGGTGAGGCCGAGCACCTTGCTGACGTGCGCGATCTCCCGCTGGAGCGGCGTGACCTCCTCCTCGGTGGAGTCGAGCAGCCGCGCGATGGCGCCCATCTGGGTGTCCATGCCGGTGGCCACGACCACGGCGCGTCCCACGCCCTGGGCCACGGCGGTGCCCTTGTAGACCATGTCGAACCGGTCGCCGAGCGGCGCGGGCGCCGCGAGCACGGCGGCGTCCTTGAGCACCGCCTCGCTCTCGCCGGTCAGCGACGACTCCTGCACGCGCAGGGCGGTCGCGGTCAGCAGGCGGGCGTCCGCGCCGACGGCGTCCCCCTCGGCGAGCACGAGCACGTCGCCGCGCACGAGCTCGGCGGAGCGCACGGTGACGCGCCGCCCGTCGCGCAGCACGGTGGACATGGCCTCGGTCATGGACCGAAGTGCCGCGACGGCGTTCTCGGCCTTGCTCTCCTGGACCAGCCCGAGCACCGCGTTCAGCACCACGATGGCCGCGATGACGACGGCGTCCACGGGCAGGCCGTGCGCCCCCTCGACCCACCACACCACGAGCGAGATGGCGACGGCCACCAGCAGCAGGGCCACCAGCGGGTCCCGGAACTGGTCGAGCACCTTGCGCCACACCGGCACGGGCGGCTTGGAGCGCAGCTCGTTGGGTCCGTCGTCGGCCAGGCGGCGGGCGGCCTCGGCCGCGCTCAGCCCGGTGGCGGGGTCGACGCCGAGGTCCGCGGCGACGTCGGCCGCGTCCCGTACCGACGGGTCCGGGGCGGGCAGCGGGACGGAGGGCGGCTGGGTGCGCTGCTGCGGAGAGGCCACAGTCGATCATGACTCAGCACGGCGGCTCGTACCCGATGTCCGGCAGCACCCGCGCCCACTGCTGCCTGGTGATGGCCTGCCCGGACCCGGAGCAGATCCGGTCCAGGGCGGCGTCCGCGTCGAGGTCCCACAGGTCGACGGCGCCGTGCTCGGTCCGCACGGCGAGCACGTCCTCGCCCACGAACCCGACCAGGTCCTGCGTCGTGTCCCCGACGGAGATGCTCAGGTCGAGGACCGGGGCGTCGTCCGCGAGCCGGTACACCCGCAGAGTCCGGTCGCGGCCGAGGGTGGCCAGCCGCCCGCCGGCCGCGCTGACGGCCAGGTCGTTGACGTCGCCGGAGTCGTTGATCACCGTCCGGGCCAGGAGCTCGTCGCCGAGCACCCGCCAGGTGCGCACGGTGCTGTCCCGGGCCACGCTGGCCAGCATGCCGTCGCCGGTCACGGCGAGCTCGGCCAGCTGGTAGGTGTGGCTCTGGTCGGCGGTGAGCCGAACCGGCGCACGGAAATCGGCCAGGTCCCAGAGCTCGATGACCGAGGAGAGGGTGCCCGCGACCGCGAGGACGGGCCGGCCGGGCAGGAACACGAGCGACGACCCCGCCGTCGGTACTTCGGCGACGGGCTGCGGGGCGTCCGGCGCGGTCAGGTCGTAGAGGGCGACCGGTCCGTCGAACCGCCCGACCGCCAGCAGGTCGCCGTCCGACCGGAACGACAGGGCCAGCGGCATGCCGGCCGGCCACGTCGCCAGGTGTCGAGGACGGGCGCGGTCAGAGAGGTCGAACACGTCGATCGCGCCCTCGCTCGCGATCGCCAGGGTGTCCCCGTCCGGGCTGATCCGGGGCACGACCTCACCGAAGAATGTGTCCGCGTCAGGTCCGGCGGCGATGTCGGCGGGCACGCGGGCCAGAGCCTTGGGACGCAGGGGGTCGGTCAGGTCGGCGACGTAGAGGTCGCCGTCGACCAGGCCGGCCAGGGTACGGCCGTCCGCGCTGACGTCCAGGTCCGCACGGGCCGCCGGGATCGATGCCCGGGCCCGCTGCTCCAGCGGGTCGGCCAGGTTCCAGATGCGGATCGTCCCGTCCTCGGGAGCGGCGTCGGCCCCGGCGTCCGCCCCCGGGGTCGCGACCGCCAGCGCGGCGGTACCGGGGGCGAAGGCGACGTCGTCCGCGTTCAGGGCGTCCCAGGCCGGCAGACGGAGCTCGACGAGCAGCGCCGGCTCATCCGCGGCTACGTCCCACACCCGGGCGTATCCACCCTCGCCGACGACGGCGACGCGCCCGTGGTCGCCGTAGTCCAGGACCGAGACGTACCCGTGGTAGTCCAGCGGGAGCGGCAGCGGGGTGGGGTCGCGCAGCTCGCCCGACGCCGTGACGGCCCAGCGCACCAGCGCGCCGTCCTCCTCGGCGACCAGGTGCCGGCCGTCCGGGGCGACGTCGAGCCTGCGCGCCTCGACGGCTTGCTCCCCCACCAGCGTGACCGGCCCCGGCCCGGCGACGTCCCAGACAGCCAGGATGGCGCCCGGGCCCAGGCTGCACCGGACCGCGAGCAGACCTCCCGAGCGCACGAAGCCGATCTCGTGCGCGCCCTCGTCCGCGGTGCACGGCTGCCAGGTCGCAATGGGCTCGGGGCCTGGCTCGGCGGCGGGCTCGCCGAGGTCGTCCACCGACCACAGCCGCACCGTCCCGTCGTCCGACCCGGCGGCCAGGGTGTGGCCGTCCGGGGCGAGGTCGAGCGCCTCGGTAAGGGCGGGCGCCGCGAGCCGGGCCTGCTCGGCCGGCGCGCGCGGGTCGGTCACGTCGGTCACCACGAGCTCGTCCTCGTGGCCCAGGACCAGCAGCCCGGGGCCCACGAAGCGCGCGGACGAGATGGACTCATGCTCCTCGGGTGCCCACTCGGCCAGGACCTCCAGGGTGTGCGCGTCGTACAGCCACACGTGCGCGAGGATCTCGGGGTACAACGCCGACCCGCTGTTGCCGGAGCGGGCCACGACCAGCAGCGACCCGTCGTCCGAGTAGGCGAGCGCGCTGGCCTGGATGGTGAGCTCCCGGGGGATCTCGTCACCTGCGACCAGCGCCGACCGGGCCTGCGGCGTGGGCGCGAGGCGGTAGGCCGCGGCGAGGAGCTGGCGCGCGAGGCCCGGCTGGGTGCCCCGCACGGCGTCCGCCTCGGCGACCAGCGACCCGGCCAGGGCCCGGTCGCGCTGCTCGACGGCGCCCGAGCGCTCGGTCAGCGCCCAGGCCGCGGCCGCCACCGCGAGCACCGCGACCAGGGACAGCCCGGCCCACATGGCCCGGCGGAAGCCCTGGGACCGGCGGTGCTGGGCCACGTCCACGCCCAGCAGGTCGTCCTTGCCGCGACCGTGCAGGGGCGCGGCCAGCGTGGCGACCGCGTCCTGGAAGACCGGGTCCCGAAGGCTCAGCCGCTCGGGCGGCACCTCCAGGTCGACCCACTGCGGCTCCTCGGTGAACCAGCCGCTCAGCGCGTGGGGCAGGGCGGTGGTCCGGTCCCAGTCGAAGTCACCGGCGACGTCGTCCCAGACGATCTGCCCGCCGGTGCGCACGAGCAGCACCGGGCGCCGCGGCGTCATGCTCCGCCACTGCTCCACCTCGCGCCTCACCCAGCGGGAGGAGGCCGCGCCGGGTGAGGCGACGAGGATCAGGAAGCGCGAGGTGTCCAGCGCCCGCCGGATAGTGGTCCACAGCCCGTCGGCCGGGTCCAGGGCCCGGCGGTCGCAGAACACGCGCAGCGCCCGCAGCCGGTTCCACGGGCGCGCGAACAGGTGCAGCGCGTCGCGCAGGGCCGGGCCGACCGGTCCGTCCGCGTCGTGGCTGTAGGAGACGAACGCGTCATAGCCGCCGTCAGGCACATCCCCCAATATACGGATATGCCGCTCTGGCCTGCGGCGCGACTCACGGCACCGCCGGCACCAGCACCTCGCTCATGTCCCCCTCGCGCCACCGCGCGAGCAGCCGGTGGAACGCCACGGGCCCCGGGCTGTACGACGTCGGCGCGCCGCCCTTCCGCGTGCCCTCACCGTTGTAGTACCCGGGCGTGCACTCGGCCAGGAACGCCGAGCTGTCCTGCCCGGCCCCCGCCTCCGCGATGGTCGCGGCCCAGGCGTCCTGCGCCGCCTCCGTGGGCTCGACGTACCGGGCCCCGGTCTTGGCGGCGCGGGCGACGACGGCGGCGATGTGCGCGGCCTGCTCGGACAGGATGTGCACGAAGTTCACCGAGTTGGCGTTCTGCACCCCGCCCAGGTGGAACAGGTTGGGGAACCCGTGCGTGTAGAAGCCGTGCAGTGTGCGCGGCCCGCGCGCCCAGGCGCCCAGCAGGGGCGCGCCGCCTCGCCCGTGCACCGGCAGCGTGCCCGACACGACGCCCGAGACCCCGACCTCGAACCCCGTGGCGAAGACGACGCAGTCCACCTCGTACTCCGTCTCGCCCACCACCACCGAGCTCTCGGTCATCCGGGTGACGCCGCCGTGGTCGGCGGTGTCCACCAGCGTCACGTTCGGCCGGTTGAACGCCTGCAGGTACTGGTCGCTGAACCCGGGCCGCTTGCACATGTACCGGTACCAGGGCTTGAGCGCCTCGGCGGTGCCCGGGTCCTCGACCACCTCGTCCACGCGGGCGCGGATCTGGTTCATCTTGGCGAAGTCGGCCAGCTCGTCGAGCCGCTCGCGCTCGGCCGGGTCGACGGTCGTGTCCACCGCGCCCGTGATCATCTTGCGCTGCAGCCGCGCCGTGCCGGTCCAGCCGTCGCGCGTCAGGTCCTCCGCGACGTCCTCCCCCGCGAGGATCGCCAGGAAGTTGTCCATCCGCTCCCGCTGCCAGCCCGGCTTCAGCGCGGCCGCCCACTCCGGGTCCGTGGGCCGGTTGTCCCGCACGTCGACCGACGACGGCGTGCGCTGCAGCACGTACAGGTGCGCCGCGTCGCGGGCCAGGTGCGGGATGGCCTGCAGGCCGGTCGCGCCGGTACCGATCACGGCCACGCGCTTGTCGGCGAGCCCGGTCAGGCCGCCGTCCGCCGTGCCGCCCGTGTAGCCGTAGTCCCAGCGGCTGGTGTGGAAGGTGTGGCCGCGGAAGTCCTCGATGCCCGGGATGCCGGGCAGCTTGGCCTGCGACAGCGTGCCGGACGAGACCACCACGTGCCGGGCCCGCATCGTGTCGCCCCGGTCGGTGCGCACCAGCCACTCGTCGGCGTCCTCGTCCCAGGTCAGCTCCGTGACCCGGGTGTGGAAGACGGCGTCCCGGTACAGCCCGTAGTGCTCGGCGATCCGCACGGCGTGCTGCCGGATCTCCTCGCCGGGCGCGTACCGCCACTTCGGCACGTAGCCCGTCTCCTCCAGCAGCGGCATGTACACGTACGACTCGATGTCGCAGTGGATGCCCGGGTACCGGTTCCAGTACCAGGTGCCGCCGAAGTCGCCGGCCTCGTCCATCATCCGCAGCGACTCCACGCCGGCCTCGCGCAGCCGCGCGCCGGTGACCAGGCCACCGAACCCGCCGCCCACCACCAGCACCTCGACGCGGTCGGTCAGCGGCTCCCGCTCGGTCCGCTCGGTGTAGGGATCCTTCGCGTAGTACCCGTAGTCCCCCGCGGCCCGGCGGTACTGCGCCAGGCCGTCGGGGCGGATCCGCCGGTCGCGCTCGTGGCGGTACCGCTCGCGCAGGGCGTCGGCCTCCGAGCCGGTGGGGAGTGCATCAGTGCTGGTCAGGTGGGACAAGGCAGAGCCTCTCGTCAGCAGGTCGGCGGGTGTCCCCCGCCGACCACATGAAAACGTACATGGATGTACGTTTTCAACCCCTGCTCCTGTGGCGTCCCGCACGGTGCGTCCGGTTACCCTCGGCGCATGGCGGTCGAACGAGCAGTCGAGCGGACCGGCGAACCGACCCGGCGCGACGCGGCGCGCAACCGCGAGCTCCTCGTGGCGGCCGCCCGCCGCGCCTTCGCGCGCCAGGGGCCGGACGTGCCCCTGGAGGAGATCGCGAGCGAGGCCGGCGTCAGCCGCACCACGCTGCACCGCCACTTCGCGCACCGGGAGGCGCTCGCCTCGGCCGTGCTGGAGCACAACGTCGCCGACATCGAGGCCCGCGCCGCCACCCTGTCCGGCGCCGACGACGGCGCCGAGCGGCTGTTCCACCACCTGCTGGACGTGCAGTTCGAGGTCCCGTGGCTCGGGCGCGTCGTGGCGGACGGCCGCATGCCCGGCACCGCCGACCTCGGCGAGCGGACGGCGGCGGCCCTGTCACCGCTGCTGGACCGTGCCCGGGAGCGGGGCCAAGTGCACCCCGGCGTCACCACCGAGGACGTGCTGCTCACCCTGCCCATGGTGATGGCCGTCCAGGCCGCCACGGCGGCCGGCGGCGCGCCGTCCCGCGCGGGCACCACGCGCGCCATCCTGCACCGCGGCCTGTTCACCACCGCGCCGCCGGCCGGCTAGGCACCAGCGCGCGGGAACCAGCCGTGCACCACGCTGCGCCAGGCGTCGTGGAAGGACCGTCCGATGCGCCACTCGTGCCAGGTCAGCGCCAGGATCACGGCATCCAGCAGCACGAGCGCCACGACGCCGACCCCGGGGCTGAGCACGAGCTGCACGAGCTGGACGACCAGGAGCACGCTCAGCGCGCCGACGGCCCACGGGTACACCCGGCGCGAGCCCGCCAGGAGCGCCGCGACGATCACCACCTTCACCACGCCGTGCAGCAGCAGGAACAGCCCGCCCGCGACGGCGGCCCCGTGGTCCAGCCCGGCCGCCTGGTTCAGCAGCAGGTTGGCCACCAGGTCGTGCGGGTCCTCCCGCAGCTCCTCGGCTACGGCGGCCCGGGTCAGGGCGAGGATCCGGTCCTGGTGCAGCACCAGCAGCGCGGTCCCGGCCACGAGCTCGACCAGGCCGTCCAGGCCCTTGAGCAGCACGCCCAGCACGAAGGCGGTCTCGACCAGCAGCCGACGCCGCCCGCCGCCTCCCGCCGACGGTGCGCCCATGGGTCACCACTCTGGTACCGGCGACGGCGCCCGGCCAGCGGGC
>NZ_JBHVEG010000050.1:0-37112 GCF_042802395.1 Promicromonospora sp. NPDC057488 | reverse complement strand
CCCGACGAGTGTCGGGCGGGACCGGACAGGCGCTCCGTCGTGCGGTGAGGAAGCGGAGGGCGAGGGATTCGAACCCCCGGTGGGTTGCCCCACAACGGTTTTCAAGACCGTCACATTAGGCCGCTCTGTCAGCCCTCCTGGTGCCGGGCACCCCTGCGAGCGGGCCGGCTCGGCCACACAGTCTAGCGTCCGGCGGAACAGCGACGGCGGGCCGCCCCCAGGGTGGCCCGCCGTCCGCGAGATGCTGGAGAGCGGCTCAGCCCTGCGCCTGCGCGCCGGAGCGAAGCTGGCGCATCGCAAGCTGGACCAGCGCGATCAGCGTCTGCTTGGTCGCCGCACGCGAGCGGGCGTCCGTGTACAGCATCGGCACGTGCGAGGGGATCTGCAGCGCCTCGCGCACGTCCTCGAGCCGGTGCTTGGCCACGCCGTCGAAGCAGTTGACGCCCACGACGAACGGGATGTTGCGCGACTCGAAGTAGTCGATCGCCGGGAAGCACTGCTCCAGGCGGTCCGTGTCGACGAGCACGACGGCACCGATCGCACCGCGCACCAGGTCGTCCCACATGAAGAGGAAGCGGTCCTGGCCCGGGGTACCGAACAGGTACAGCCACAGGTTGCCCGGCAGCTCAACGCGGCCGAAGTCCATGGCCACCGTCGTGGTGGTCTTGCGGTCGGTGACGCCACCGGCGTCGTCCACGCCGACCGAGTGCTCCGTCATGGCAGCCTCGGTGTTCAGCGGCTCGACGTCGGAGATCGACCCGATGAACGTCGTCTTGCCCACCGCGAAGCCACCGGCCACGACGATCTTGACGACGGTCGGGGCGGTGCGCTCCGGAGCGGGCTGCGCGCCCGGCGCCGACTGCGCCCCGGCGTTGGCCGTCGGCGCCTGCTGCATCACCGGGGGCGCGGGCTGCGCCTGCGCGGGACGTGACGCCTGCGCGGTGGGCGCCGCGGCGCCACCGCCGCCACCCAGCACACTCTGGCGCGCGGGCGCGTTCGAGGAAGCGGTCGCAGTGCCGGCGTTACCCGACACCGGGGCCCAGTTGGGACCGCTACGGGCCCCGCCGTCAGAGGGCGGAAATGCCATTAAGAACACTCTCCAAGACGCTCAGCGACAGGCCCGAGTTCGAGCTGCCGTGGCCTGTGTGGACGTTAACCGGTGTCGAGGTGTGCACGGTGACGTGCCCTTCCTCCTGCATGTCCGCCACAAGGATCCGGACGACACCCAGGGGCAGCCGCAGAAGGGCCGAGAGCTCGGCGATCGACACGTACGTGTGCGCGGCGTGCTGGAGGATCGCGCGCTTCTCAGGAGGCAGCCCGAAACTGCTGACTGCCCCGGGAAGAACCTCCACGAGGGCCTCGAGCGGCAGGTCGGACAACTCCGACCGCACCCGGCCTCCGGTGACCGCGTAGGGGCGCACGGTGGACGTCTCGCGGACGTCCCCCTGCCCCTGGGAACCGAAAGGTGCGTACGTCATGGTCGAGTCCTCATCCCACGCTGGCGGCTCGGGTCTGCCCATCGACCGGGAGGCTGCCACGCATCTCCGAGATCAGCTGCGGCGTGAGCGTGGCCTCGGTGCGGGACACCAGGAGAGCCATCTCGTAGCCGATGAGGCCGATGTCGCACGTGGCCTCCGCGACCACGCCGAGAACGGACCCGTTCGAGACGTTCATCAGGAAGAGGAAGCCGTTGTCCATCTCGATGATCGCCTGACGGACGTTACCGCCGTTGAGCTGCCGAGAAGCTCCACGCGTGAGGCTTGACATACCGGAGACGATCGCCGCCAGCTGGTCGCCGCTGGTGCGGTCGAGCTGGTCGGACATCGCCATGAGCAGGCCGTCTGCCGACACGACGAGCGTGTGCCGACTGCCGGGAACGGTACGCACGAAGTTGTCGAGCAGCCAACCGAAATTGGTTGCTTCGGTGCTGAGGGTCACTCTGTTCCTCCTAGTCAGAATCCACAGACGCGCTTGTCACCGCGACTGCGGCGCTGAGTCAGGGACATGATTCACGGTCGAGGGTGCCCACGTCGAGTCCCCACCGCCGTTCTTGCCGTTCTCGTGCTCCGACTTGCCCTCGTCCACGGACTCCGACCGGCCACGCGCGGTGGCCGACTGGAACGCCGAGAGACGCGAGCGAAGCTGCTCGGGATCACGGTCGATGCGAGCCGAAAGACGCTCGACGGCCGGGTCCGCACCGGTGCCGGAGGCACCACGGGTACGGCGAGTCAGCCCACCGCTGGCAACCTCGGTGCTCACGGCTGCCGGACGGTACGAGTCGTTCTCTTTCACATCATCTTCCTGATAAGCCCCGCGACGGAGAAGGCTCGTCATCTCCTCGTAGAGCACTGCCGAGGCGGTCCATTCCGACCGGGCCTCCACCGAGTCACGCACGTACTCGGGGTCTAGTGGGTCCTTCCCGTCGCCGTCGGTGCCGGCGGCCCGCTTCGCGAGCGGGGCGGACGAACCGTACGACGGGTCGTACACGGCACCCGTCGGGTACGGCTCGCGGAACTCGCGGACGGGCGGCTCGAAGGCCTGCTGCACGTCCGCCACCGGTACGGCCTGGGTGGCCGGGGCCGAGACGAACGCGGCGGGCGCCGGCGCGGGGGCGGGAACCGCCGGGGCCGGAGCTGCCGGGGCGGGTGCCACCGGGGCGGCCGGAGCCGCCGCGCGGGGCGCCGCGTCCACGAACGGGTTGCTGGAAGGGGCGGGAGCCTGCACCTGCGTGGGCACGGGGACCGTGCCGCCCGCGGGGGCGTTCGGGATGGCCGGCAGCGCCGACGTCAGCGACTCCTGGACCGCCTTCTGGTAGCCCTCCTGGTAACCACGCTGGTAGGTCGGGTCCGCGAGCGGAACCTCCTCGACCGGGGCCGGGAAGGCGCCGGTCAGCGGGGCCGGGTTGCCCAGCGGCGGACCGCTCGGCGCCTGGAAGCTCTGCGCCGGGAGGGCCTGCGTGGGGAAGTTCTGCGTCGGGAAGCCCGGCGCCTCGACGTTCGGCGCCGGCACGACCGGTGCGCCGAAGGTGGGCGCCCCCGCCACGGGGCCGGCGACCGTCTGGATCGGACGCGATGCCGGACGCTGCTCCTGCGGCTGGTAGGCACGCAGCTCACCGGTGGCGGGCTGACCCGGACGGCGACCGAACAGGCCACGCTTCTGGGCCGGCTTGGCACCCTGCTGGGCGTTCGCCGCGGTCGAGCGGCGGCTCGGCAGGTCCGCCATGAGCTCCTCGAACGCTGGCAGCGCCTCGAACGACGAGTCGGGACCCTCCGGGGCCTCCGCGCCGAAGGGCTGCGACTGGCCGTCGTCACCCTGGAACGGTCCGGCGCTGCGCTCCGGCAGCGCGCCGAAGCTCTGCGCGGGGGCCGGTACCGGGGCCGCGGGCGGGCGACCGCCACCGGCCGCCGGGAAGCGCATCACGTCGGTGTCGGACATGCCGGGAAGCGCCGCCGGGTCCTGCGTGATCGGGTCGAGCTGCAGCGACTGCGTGCTGCCCTCGACCGGGTCGATCGTGTTCAGGGAGCGGAAGCTCGAGAACAGCGCGCTGCGCTGGTCCACGTCGACGGCGGCCGGGGTCGTGTCCTCGAAGACCGGGGCGACCGGCTCCGGGGGCTGCTGGGCGCGCTGACGGCTCGGGAGCGAGCTGCCCTCGGACACGTTCGACGGCGGGGCCCAGGCGTTGTCGTCGGCCTGGTACTCCTGCGGCAGCGACGGCGTCTGGATCTCCGGCAGCACGATCGAGCCGGTCGGCGTGGTCTCGGCGACGGGCTGCGCCGCCGTCGAGCTGCGGCGCCGGGCCAGGCCGAGCGCCGTCGTGCCGTCCGTCAGGGCGTTGATGTCGACCTGCTGCGCGACCGGGGCCGGCTGAGCCGCGAACGCGGCCGCGGCGATCTGCGACGTGCCCGTCGGGACGGGCAGACCGCCCTGAGCCGGCACGGACGTCGTGGCCGGGGCCGCGGGCGAGCCGAAGCCGTTGGTGTGAGCGCCCGCGCCGCGCATCGCGCCGGTGCCCGGGCCCGTGGCCAGGCCGCCCCTCATCTGCGAGGCGGCCGCCTGCGTGTTGGCCTCCAGCGGATCGGTCGGCATGGGCAGCGGCATCGCGTTGTCCGGCATGAACAGCACCGCCGGGAAGCGGACCGTCACCTCGGTACCCGTGCCACCCTCGCCCGGGCCGAACGCCACCTGGGCGCCGAGGCGGTCCGAGAGGCGGCCGACCACGTAGAGGCCGAGGCGCTGGGCGCCCACGGCGTCCGACGCGGCGTGGCTGAGAACCTTGCGGTTCGCCTCCGCGACCTCCTGGGGGTTCATCCCGAGGCCGTGGTCACGGACCACGACGGTGACGAACTGCTCGTCACGAGCCGTGGTGACCTCGACCGGCGTGTGCGGCTCGGAGAACATCGTCGCGTTCTCCAGGAGCTCGGCCAGCAGGTGCGCCGCGTTCAGCGCGTTGTGGCCCAGCATCATCGGGTCGACGACGAGGTTGAGGCGGACGCGGTCGTACAGCTCGATCTCGGACGACGCGGTACGGATGACGTCGGAGACCGGCATCGGCTGGCGCACGCGACGACCGGAGTCGATGCCCGCGAGGACGAGCAGGGACTCCGCGTTGCGGCGCATCCGGGTCGCGAGGTGGTCGAGGCGGAACAGGTTCGACAGCGTCGACGGGTCCTCCTCGGACCGCTCGAGGTCGTCGAGGAACGCGAGCTGCCGGTTCAGGAGCACCTGGTCGCGGCGAGCCACGTTGACGAACATCTCGGCGATGGAGCCACGGAGGGCCGCCTGCTCGCGGGCGACGTCGATGGTCGTGCGGTTGACGTCGTTGAACGCGGCGGCCAGCTGGCCGATCTCGTCCGAGGACTCGATCGAGATCGGGTCGAGGTCGATGCTCGGTCCCTGACCAGGCACCGACACCTGCTCCACCAGCGTGGGGAGGCGGTCACGGACGACGCCGGCGGCCTGGGTGAGGCGGCGCAGCGGGGAGACCAGGCGGCGAGCGATGACGAGCGCCATGATGACCGAGAAGCCGAGGGCCGCGATCGCGACGCCACCGGTGAGGTAGGCGCGGTTCGCGGCGACGTCGGCGCGCTCCTGGGCGAATCCGGCGGTGTCCTCGCGGACGGCGTCGCGGACGATGCGGCCCTCGTCGACCCACTTCGCGGACTCGGTGGAGAAGAGCCCGATCTGCCCGTCCTGGATGGACCCGAGGTCACCACGTGCGACGTAGCCGCGGACCGTGCCGTAGACGCCGTCCATGCCGGGCACCTGGTACTCGCCCGGGATGCGGTCGAACAGGTCCTGTGTGGTGTCCCACTCGCGGTTGCCGAGGTTGACCAGATCGGCGCCGCGGAGCGCCAGGGACCGCGAGGCGGCCTCCGCCTGGTCCTCCGGGTACGCGTTGAAGATCCCGAGTGCCAGGCTCACGATCGGCCGCTCGTAGGTGTTCGTCAGCATGAGCTGGTCGATCGAGTAGTACGCCTCGAGGCGGGTACCCAGGTCGCGGTCCTCGGACGTGTCCGCGATCGCGTCCATCACCTCGAGGGCGCCGTCGATGTAGGTGCCGTAGGCGTCGGTCGCGGTCTGCTCGGTGAGGCGCCCGTCGGCGACCTTCTTCTGCACCTCGGTGATGGCCGCGCGGTCCTGGATGGTCTGCGTCACGGCGTCCTTGACGCGCTGGTCCAGCATCGAGATGTCGATGTCCAGCAGCTCGTCGTCGCGCTTGTCGAGCGCGCTGATCGTCTGCGCCTGGGCCGCCGGGGCCGCCCAGACCTGCTCGCCGTCCTCGTCGACGACCGGCTTGCCGTCCTCGTCCACCTCAGGGGTCCCCTGGAGCAGTGCGCGGCGGGCCGCGTTACCGGCGTCGCCGTCGTCGATCATGGCGACGATGTTGAGGTAGCGCTCCTGCGCGAACGTGGTGCCTGCCTGGTCCTGGTACTCGAGCGCAGCGACAAGATCAGCCGTCTGCTGGGCGCGCATCGCGTCGGCCACAGAAAGGCCGATGATGTACGCCGCTGCGATGACCAGGACGACGGCAGGCGTGACCAGTGTCGCAAGAACTTTCCCGCGCACTCCCAACCTGCGGAACATGCGTACCTCTCTCCATCACTGATCCGGAAGGGGGTTGGCGTGCTTGGTGCCCGCCGAACACCCTCGGTGCTGCGTACAAGTTACCGGCACCCGGTTTCCGCTGGCGACCCTCGTGAGGCCACACGGAAGTAGGCTTCATCGATGTGCGAGCCGTCACGATATCCGGAGCGGGGCCATCAGGGAAACTCTCCATTTCATCCCTGAATCACCCGAATGCTGGCCAAAGCGACGTGGTGATCACCGTCGCAGCCGCCGGAGTGAACCGTGCTGACCTGCTACAACGGGCCGGATACTACCCCCCTCCCGCGAATGCCCCGGACTGGCCAGGTCTTGAGATATCAGGAACTGTGAAGCGTGTCGGACTCGGCGTGTCGCGCTGGCGCGTCGGGGACCGGGTCGTCGCACTGCTCGAGGGCGGCGGCTACGCGGAGGAGGTCGTGGTCCGCGAGACGCAGGTGCTCCCCGTGCCCGAGGGTATCGGCCTGGTCGACGCGGCCGCACTGCCCGAGGCGGCGTGCACGGTCTGGAGCAACCTGGTCGGCGTCGGCGGGCTGCGCGCCGGCGAGTGGGTGCTGGTCCACGGCGGCTCCGGCGGGATCGGCACCACCGCGATCCAGGTCGCCAAGGCGCTCGGCGCCCACGTCGTCACCACGGCGGGCGGCCCGGAGCGGGCAGCGCGGTGCGCGGAGCTCGGCGCGGACGTCGTCGTCGACCACCGGCGGCAGGACTTCGTCGAGGAGGTCCTCGCGGCCACCGACGGCCGCGGGGCGGACGTCGTGCTCGACCTGCTCGGCGGCGGCGCCCTGGGCGACAACGTGCGCGCGCTGGCGCGTGGCGGCCGCCTGGTCGTCATCGGGATGCAGCAGGGGCGGCGCGGCGAGCTCGACCTCAGCGCGCTGCTCGCCCGGCGCGGGACGGTGACCGGGACGCTGCTGCGGTCCCGGCCGCCGGAGGAGAAAGCGCGGATCGTCGCCGATACCGAACAAAACCTGTGGCCACTGTTCACATCTGGCCAGGTCCGGCCGGTGATCCACGCCCGAATCCCGTTCTCGGAAGCACAGTCCGCACACGACCTGCTCGAGTCGGGCGAGGCCTTCGGCAAAGTGCTCCTGGTCCCCTGATCAACGCGTGCCTATATATAGGCATGGTCGACAATTTCGTTCTCGGTCCAAGAATGCAATGCAGCCGACAGTCGATTCGGGCAAGACTGGACCCATGAACGACGAGCGAGCCACCCCCCAGTCCGACGACCGCCGCGACCAGTCGCCCACCGCGCACCCACAGGTCGTCACACCCGACGGCGCCGCCGTGCCTCCGGAGGGCGAGCCCGAGCGCGCCGGCGACGAGCGCCAGCCGGACGAGGCCGAGTCCGTGGTGGGCCAGGTCGAGGAGCCGGCCAAGGTCATGCGCATCGGCGGAATGATCAAGCGGCTGCTCGACGAGGTGCGCGACGCCCCGCTGGACGAGGCCGCTCGCTCCCGCCTCGCCGAGATCCACGAGCGGTCGATCCACGAGCTCGAGGACGGCCTCTCCCCCGACCTCGTGGACGAGCTGCACCGCATCACGCTGCCGTTCACGGACGACTCCGCGCCGTCCGACGCCGAGCTCCGCGTGGCGCAGGCGCAGCTCGTGGGCTGGCTCGAGGGCCTGTTCCACGGCATCCAGACGGCGCTGGTCGCGCAGCAGATGGCGGCCCAGGCGCAGCTCTCCCAGATGCGGCGCGCCCTGCCGCCCGGCACCGCTGCGTTCGGCCCGGCCGGCCCCGGCGGCCCGACCCTGCCCGGCGGCTCGGAGGAGGAGTCCGGCGAGCGCCGGACCCCCGGCCAGTACCTCTGACTCGCGGCCGCCCCCGGCTCCGGGGGCGGCGGGCCGGGCCCCGCTCGGGGGGCGGCGGGCCGGGCCCGCGGGGCCGCGGGGCGGACCCGGTAGCCGGCCAGCCGCGGCGATAGGGCGGACAAACCGGGTAAAGCGCCGGGCGCCTACAGGTCGACGGGGTCTACCAGAAAGCCGTCCTCGTCGGCGATCTCGCCTCCGGCGGCGTCGTGGATCGCGCTCGCGAGCCTCGCCACCAGCTCGGCGGCGCGCTTGCGCGCGATCCGCAGCTCCATGTTGGGGAACTCGCGCTGCGACTCGACAAGATCCTGCGGCTCCCAGTGCACCCAGTAGCAGACCGCGCCCTGCTCGGCCCACGGCAGGCCGCGCAGCAGCCGCGGCAGCTTCTCCTCGCCGCTGATCTCGACCGAGACGATGCCGTCGACGCCGAGCTCCACGACCAGGCCGTACCCGTCCAGCACGCGCGGGCCGGTGAGCGCCTTGATGTCGTACTCGTCCGCGGCGGCGTGCAGCTTCTTGCGCAGCTCGGGGTCCATCTCCTCGCCGCGGTAGAGCGGCTTGTCCGCGATGCCGTCGGGCGGACCGCCCCACTCCTTGCCGTCCATGTGCAGCCGGGCCCGCGGGTGCACCCGCTGCAGGATGCTGTGCGCGGCCTGCGGGTCGAGCCAGACGTCGGAGTAGACGGTCATGTCGATCGCGGCCCCGGCGTCGGGGGTGAGCACGACGCCGGCGCCCTTCCGCGCGGGCGGGCCGTCCGTGGCGGCGTCCCAGAGGCCGCCGACGTCAAGGCGCAGCGAGCCGCCGAGGCGCCGGGCGACGGCGACGAGCCACTCGATCAGGCGGCGCTCCTCGCGCTCCGGCATGCCAGCGGCGAACGCCCGACCGATGCCGTCGCGGTCCCCCGCGGGGAACGGGGCCTCGCCGCGCTCCCGGTGACAGACGATGTCGAAGGCCATCTCCGCACCCGGCGGCACGCCGACGTCGAAGCCGTCGCCCGCAGGCTGGTACGGCCCGTTCATCACCGCGTGTCGCGAGACCCGCAGCACGCCGGGCTCCCGACCCTGCGCCCGGCGGCCCTGCGGCGCACCGGCCACGTTGCCCGGGAGGATCCCGGCGGGAACGACGTCCCAGCGGGTCGCGGAGAACCGCGAGAGGGCGAGCACCTCGATCTCGTCCAGCTCCACGTCACCGGGCACGGTCAGCACGTGCCTGGCCTGGTGTGCCTGCGCAACCGTGCGCGGCAGGAGCGGAAGCTGGGGAGCGGCCATCGGGGTCCCTTCGAGGTCCGGGTGCCCGGCCGGCGCCGGGCACCCGGAGCCTACCTTCCGGCGACCGCCCGACGGCGCGCCCGGACGGCCCGTGGGCCGGCCCCACTCACACCGTGGTGCGGTGGAAGTTCTGCGAGGAGCGGGACGCCGTCGGGCCGCGCTGACCCTGGTAGCGGGAGCCGTACAGGTCCGACCCGTACGGGTGCTCGGACGCCGACGAGAGCCGGAAGAAGCAGAGCTGGCCGATCTTCATGCCGGGCCACAGCTTGATGGGCAGCGTGGCGACGTTGCTCAGCTCCAGCGTCACGTGGCCGCTGAACCCAGGGTCGATGAAGCCGGCGGTCGAGTGCGTCAGCAGGCCCAGCCGGCCGAGGGAGGACTTGCCCTCGAGACGGGCCGCGACGTCGTCGGGCAGCGTGACCGCCTCGAAGGTGCTGCCCAGCACGAACTCGCCCGGGTGCAGGACGAACGCCTCGCCGTTCTCCGCCTCGACGAGGCGGGTCAGCTCGGGCTGGTCCGTCGCGGGGTCGATGAAGGGGTACTTGTGGTTGTCGAACAGCCGGAAGAACTTGTCGAGGCGCACGTCGATGCTCGACGGCTGCAGCATCGACGCGTCGTACGGGTCGAGCACCACGCGGTCGGCGTCGAGCTCGGCACGGATATCGCGGTCGGAGAGGAGCACCCGGATACGGTACTGGCCGCCGGGGGCCGACGCCGCCCCGTATCGGGGCGGGCGCCGGCCTCGCCGGGGAGTGCGCGGCGGTCAGCGAGCGGTGGTCACCACTGCAGCGGACGGTGCTTCGAGTCCACCGACCAGTAGCCCTTGCGCATGACGAGGTACAGGATGCCCTCGATGGCGCCCCAGATCGCCGGGACGAACCAGGCCTGGCCGAGCGACACCGCTGTGATGAGGAGCATGATCCAGCCCAGGCCCTTGTAGCCCAGGTAGAACCGGTGCGCGCCCACCACGCCCAGCAGGATGCCGAGCAGGCCCGCGGTGATCCGGGACTTGCGGCCCGGGACGTGCTCCGTCGGCGGGGTCGGGCGGTCGTAGTCGTACTGCTGCTGGTAGTTCGCCGGGGCGGCCTTGGGGGTCTGCATGGCGCGGGTCTCGCGCGCGGCCTTCGGGGGCTGCGGCGGCCGCGGCGGCAGGGGTTTGGTCTCCTGGTAGATCGGCTCGGTCGGCTTCTCGCTGGGATGCTCGCTCACTGCTGCTCCGGCTGCTCGGCGACACTCGCACGGAAACCGGTTCGGGCATCCGGGCGAGTTTGGGTATGATCGGGTCGCGCGCCAGGTTCAGGGGGCGCTGTTGCGGAACCCTAGCGGGATTCCGGAACGGCAGAAACCCGGTCAGAACCGGACGTTGCGGGTGTAGTTCAATGGTAGAACTTCAGCTTCCCAAGCTGATAGCGCGGGTTCGATTCCCGTCACCCGCTCCAGCACGAAGGCCCCAGATCAGGACACAGATCCTGACCTGGGGCCTTCGTCGTTCCCGGCGCGGTGGGTAATTTCTGTTGGACACACCCGCCGCCCGACGTCGAGCGTGGCCCGCATGAGCCAGGAAGACGTCTGGGACGCCGATGTCGCCCAGCACTACGACACACCCGGGACCGACATGTTCGCCCCGGAGGTGCTGGACCCTGTCGTGGACCGCCTGGCGCAGCTGGCCGGGGACGGACCCGCCCTCGAGCTCGCCATCGGGACCGGCCGGGTCGCCGTGCCGCTCGCCGAGCGCGGGGTACCGGTCGTCGGCATCGAGCTGTCCCCGCACATGGTGGAGCAGCTGCGCACCAAGGTCGACGAGGACATGGTCCCCGTGGTCCTGGGTGACATGACCACGACCAGGGCCCCGGGCGAGTACACCCTCGTGTACATCGTCTACAACGCGATCTCCCTGCCGCTCACGCAGGCCGAGCAGGTCGAGTGCTTCCGCAACGCGGCACGACACCTGGGCCCCGGCGGCCGGTTCGTGGTCGAGCTCTGGGTGCCTGACCTGCGCAGGCTGCCGCCGGACCGGTCAGCGACCGTCGAACGGTCCGAGCCCGGCTACATCCTGCTGGACACCTTCGACGTACTGCGCCAGCACGTCGTGTCACACCATTTCCGGTTCGACGACGGCGCCAGGCAGGCCGAGCTGTTCCGGAGCCACCATCGCTACGTCTGGCCTGCGGAGCTCGACCTCATGGCCCAGCTGGCCGGGTTCGAGCTGGAGAGCAGGCACGCGGACTGGACCGGCGCGGAGTTCACCGCCGAGTCCGCTTCGCACGTCTCCGTCTACCGGATCCCGACGTCGCAGTAGCCACGCGCCCGGGACCAGGAGCTGAACCGCGTCAGCCGCAGTCGATCGGGTGGGTGCCCGGCATGACCGGGTCGCTCGCCGTGCCACGCACGGTCAGCGTCCCGCCGTCCGGACCCAGAGCGAGGTCGTAGGTGCCGGCGCGCACCGGGCGGTAGCCGTCGTCGGCGACCCACGTCGCGGTCCGCTGCCCGAGACCAAGACCCCGCACCACGTAGGCGTCTCCAGTCCCGAGCTTGAGCGCGGAGGTCTCCCGTACCACGACCCGGCAGCCGTCGGATGCCCCGGGCGAGAGCACCTGGTACTTGGCCTCGTAGAGCGCGTCAGCACCAGCGGCGAGCCCGACGCTGATCACGGCCAGTGCCGTTCCGACGGCGCGGACCCGGCGTCGGACCGCCAGTCGCGCTCCCGGCGTCTTGTCAACGGCGGGACGCGGGATCCAGAGGAGCACCAGCGCGACGACGAGCAGCCCGACGCCGAGGCCCCAGCCGGGAACCACGTGCCCGTCAACGACGAGCAGCCACCCGAGCCAGGGCGCCACCACGGCGAGCGCCGCACCGACGAGTCCGACGAGCCGCATCAGAGCCGCGCGAAGCGGGCGCGGGCGAAGGAGTAGCCGCCGTATGCGGCGATGCCCAACCCGACGACGATGAGCAGCACCGTGCCGTACGGCTGGTCGCGCACGGTGTGCAACGCCTCGTCGAGGCCGCCGGCCTGCTCGGGGTCGGCAGTGACCGCGGCTGCCACCACCAGACCGCCGACGACGCCGAGCGCGACGCCCTTGGCGATGTAGCCCGCCTGGCCCAGCCGCACCACGACGGGCCCGACCGCGCCGCCGCCGGTTCCCGTCAGGTCGTCCAGGAACTTCTTCCGCACGCCCTTGACCACGTGGTAGACGCCGACGCCGACGATCACCAGGCCGGCCGCGCCAACGAGCCAGGCGCCCCCGGGCACGGCCAGGACCTTGGCGGTGAGGCTCTCCTCGCTGCCGCCGCTACCCCCGCCGGCCCCCGTCGCGTAGCGGACGCCAGTGACCGCGAGCGCCCCGTACAGGACAGCCTTGGCCACGCTCTTGCCCCGCGCGGCCAGCTGGTTCTCCGCGTTCGGCACACCGACCACAGCGGTGGCGAGCTGCCAGACGGCGAGGGCGCCGAAGCCCACGGCGACCAGCCACAGCACCACATCCCCGCCAGGCATCTGGGCGACCGCACGGAAGGCCCCGGACTGGTCCGCCTGACCCTCGGACTCGCCCAGCGCGAGCTGGACGGCGAGCCAGCCGATCAGCAGGTGGAGCACACCCGACGCGGCATAACCGCACCGGGCCAGGCCGCGGACGGCGCGGCTGTTCTTCGCTCGGCGTACGGCGCCGCCGGCAGTGGTGGAGTTCTTGGGCACGGGTACACCTCCATCGGGTCGCGGGGTCGCGACGCCCCCACATTCCCGCATTTCACCGCAATTCGCATACCTGCTGGTCCGCCGTGCCGCGAACCGGGGCTCAGGGAGCCCCCGGCTGCCTCGCTCCACTCATCCCCGGATCGGTGCCGTCAGGTGCAGCGACACCGGAAGGCCGTCCCCGGCGGCGGGCACCCAGCCGCTCCAGCACCGCCAGACCGCGCGGCCGGACACCCCGTCGTCGTGGTGCCCGCGCCGTTCCGCGAGGTGCAGCATCCGGGCCAGCCGGACGGCGTCCGGCAGCCGCGCCGCGACGACGTCGACCGTCAGCATGCCCACGACGTCGTCCTCGAGGTCGAGGTGGTCGACACCCGCCCGCACGTCCAGCGTGGGGATGTCGAAGACGTGCGCGATCAGCGCGGTGACCTGCACGAGCTCGGCGAGGTGCGCCGCCGGCGCCGGGCAGCCGTCCGGGCCCGGGCCGCCGGCGCAGGACCCCGCTGTCATGTGGGCCACGACCGGACCGCGCGGGTGGTGCCGCGCAGGTCGCCGTAGACATACATGTCCATGCCGTTCCAGCACCCGGTCCACATCGTGAAGCCGGGCCGCGTGGCCGGATAGTCGGTCGCCACGGTGATCCCCAGCTGCTCGGCGATGGCCGCGCCCTCCGACCTCCGCTCCGGATGCACGACCAGATGATCGCGGAACACCTCGACCCACTTGATCCGCGCATCCCCTACTTCAGCCAGCAGATCCGACACGCCCGCAGCGGAATCCGCCAGAGTGCCCGCAATCATTCCCATTTCTCCCACCTCTCTGCACCTACCTCTAGGCGCATAGACAGCCTGTTGCGGGTTAACTGGGGGTTGCAACCGCTACGCGGAAAAGTTGCGTATACGCACTGGCTGCGGGTTAGGTGGGTTCCGTGTCTAGAGAGGGACGTGTGACTGCCGCAAGCATCGCCAAGGATCTTCGTGCCGCGATCCGCTCCGGGACCTACAAACCGGGCGACCGCCTTCCGAGCGAAGCTGCGCTCATGTCGAACTACGGTGTGGCCCGCATGACCGCGCGCCACGGCCTGTCGATGCTCAAGGACGAGGGGCTGACCGTGACCCGGCACGGCTCCGGCGTGTTCGTGCGCGCCTTCGAGCCGATCGTCCGCACCGGCACGACCGGGCGGGCCGACGAGGGCACGGTGACCGCGGAGATCGACGAGACGGGTGCCGGCCTCGTGGTCCGCACGCTCGCGGTCACGGCGGAGGCGGAGCCGTCCGAGAAGATCCGCACGGCGCTCGGCCTCGCCGAGGGCGACAAGGTGACCGTGCGCGAGCGCCTGCACCTGCGGGAGCGCAAACCCGTCCTGTTCGCGACGTCGTACCTGCCCGCGTCCATCGCGGCGGGCACCCCGATCGCGGACCAGGAGGTCGGTACCGGCGGCACGCACGCCCGCCTGGCCGAGGCCGGGCACGCCCCGGTGCGGTTCCGCGAGGACGTCGTGGGTCGCATGCCGACGATCGAGGAGATCGAGGAGCTGCGCATCGAGCCCGGCACGCCGGTGCTCGCGGTCACCCGTACGGCGTTCACCAAGGACGGCTCGGCCGTCGAGGTGAGCCACGTGGTGCTGGACGCGGGCGAGTTCATGCTCCGCTACGACATCTCCTGAAGCGGTAGCACCACGCGCGGCCGGGCGGCCCCGGGCTCACAGGAGCCGGAGCCGCCGTTCGGCCACGCCGATCCGGACCTCCTGCCCCCAGGAGACCTCGAGCCGGTCCGCCTCCATGCCGTCCCCGAACACGACGAGGCGGTCGGACTGCACCGCCACCACGAGCTCGCCGCCGTCCCCGAGCACGCCCTCCGTCATGGTGACGCCGGTGACGGGCGACGGCCAGGCCTCCCGCACGAACCAGGCCAGCGCCGGGTCCGTGGGCCCGGGCAGCCGGCGGCCGCCCCGGTCGTGCGCGATCGAGGCGCACCAGCCGGTGGCGCCCGTCCCGGTGCTGACGATGAGGCCCGACGACGACTGCCGCTCCGACCCCCGGTCGACCCGCAGGGTGTAGCGCGCCGACTGGTGGCTCGGGTGCCCCAGGAACAGCTCGTTGACGGCGTGCAGCTCCTGGCCGTCGTCGAGCCGCGCGTGGACCATCGTCAGCTCGTCGGAGTGCGGCGCCGCGGCCGGCGCCCGGTCGCCCTGCCGGGCGGCCGGGTCACCCTGCCGGTTGGCCAGGTCGCCGATGATCTCCGCGACGTCCTCGGCGCCGTGCCGCACGAGCACGCCCAGGTTGGTGCCCGGTTCGGGGTCGACACCGACGACGAGCTGCCGGTCCAGGTACTTGGCGACGTTCGCGACGAGCCCGTCCTGCCCCACCACGAGCACGACGTCCTCGGGCGCGAAGAGGAACCGGTCGAGGTCCGCACGCTCGACCTCCGCCAGCGCCCAGTCGGACGGCACGCTCGCCGCGACCGCCCGGCGGGCCGACGCCGCGGCCTCGTGCCGGGCCTCGACGTCGGCCAGCGTGCGGCCGCGGGTACGGAGGAAGAACTCCGCCTGGCCGCGCGTGGCGTGCCGGTCGAGCAGCTCGTCGAGCTCGGTGCGGCGGTGCACGAGCACCGCACGCGTCCGGAGCGCCACGTCAGCGCTCCACGGCCGGCGCGCCGTTCGAGGACGGCGCGTCCGCAGCCGGCTCGGCCGCCCGGCTGGTCAGCGCGCTCAGCAGCCCGCTGACCAGGTCGGGCGTGACCGTCAGCGAGCCCACGTTCGGCAGGTGCGGTGCGGCGTCGCGCAGGGCGAGGGCCGTGAGCACGTCGCGGCCGACGTTCGCGTAGACGGCCATGAGCGCCGCCTCCTTGGCGGCCTCGGCCTCGCCGAGCTGCCGCAGCGAGGCAGCCTGGGCGGTCGCGGCGATCTCGCGCCGCTCGGCGTCGGACTTCGCGGAGACGAGCGCGGCGGCCGCGGCCTCCTCCGCCTCGCGCCGCTTGTTCGCGCCCTCCTGGGCCACGAGCTGCTCGCGGCGTGCGGCGAGCTCGATCTGGCTCGCGAGCTCGTTCTCCGCGATCTTGCGCTCCCGCTCGACGGCGACGGCGCGACGCTCGTAGGTCGCGCGGTCGGCCTCGGCCTGGAGCCGCTCGCGGACCGGCGTGCGCAGGGCCTTCTCGACGTCGCCCTCGGGCCGGACGGCGAGCACCCGGACGCCGAGGATCTCGATGCCGGTCGCGACCAGCCGCGCGTCCTCGCCGAGCGCGCCGAGCGCCGTCCGCACGCTCCCGACGCCGGACTCGAGCGCCTCGGCCAGGTCGACCGTCGCGATCAGGTCGACCGTGAGGCTCTGCGCGAGCTGGCCCACGATCGCCCCGACCTGCTGCCGGCCGCTCGCTTCCTGCCCCTTGCCCGTGACGGGGAAGATGCCGAAGTCGAGGCGCTGGGACGCGAGGACCGGGTCACCGAACCGGTAGGTCACGTTCGCCTGCACGGTGACGTCCTGCTGGTCACGCGTGACGGCGTGGAACAGGACGGGCAGTTCCTGGTCGGTGGCGGGCACCTCGCTGAGCACCGAGGAGTCGGGGCGGAACCAGAAGGCCTGGCCCACCCCCTGGTGCCGCACGCCGCCCTTGCTGAGGTGCACCACGTAGTCGCTCGCGGAGCCCAGGAACTGCCGGAATCCGGGGTAGCGCTTGATCGTCGCCATCGTCGGCCTCTCGTTCGTTGTTGTCGTCAGTTTGACGATATATACCGACCCGGCTTTTCGTCAAGGTGACGAGAATGTACGGTCGATGCCATGCCCCGCACCACACCCGCCTCGTCCGCCGTACCCGAGACGGCGGGCGCGTTCCCCGTCACGGTCGACGTCGTCGCCCTGACCGTGCGCGACGCCGCGCTGCACGCGCTCGTCGTCGACCGCCTGCTGGAGCCGTACCGCGGGCAGGCGGCGCTGCCCGGCGGGTTCGTGCTCCCCGGGGAGACCCTGGAGCAGGCCGCGGCCCGGGAGCTCGAGGAGGAGACCCGGCTCACCGTGCCTGCGGGCGCGACCGACACCGGGCCGTGGCACCTGGAGCAGCTCCGCACCTACGGACCGCTCGGGCGCGACCCGCGCGGGCCCGTGCTCTCGGTCGCCTACCTGCTGCTCGCGCCGGCGTTCGGGCTGCCGGCGGCGGGCGGCGACGCGGCCGAGGCGCGCTGGGTACCGGTGGGCGACACGCGGGCGGGCCTCGCGTTCGACCACGACCACATCCTGGCCGACGGCGTGGAGCGCGCCCGCGCCAAGATCGAGTACTCGCCCCTGGCGGCCGCGTTCTGCCCGCCGGAGTTCACGGTCGCCGAGCTGCGCGGCGTCTACGAGGCGGTCTGGGGCACGCGGCTGGACGCGCGCAACTTCCACCGCAAGGCCACGGGCACCCCGGGGTTCCTGGAGCCGACCGGCCGCCTGGGCGGCGGTGGCCCCGGCCGGCCCGCCGAGCTGTTCCGGCTGGCGCCCGGCGTGGACCCGAGCGCGACCGTGCTGCACCCGCCGTTGCTGCGGTCGGGCACGAGCTGACGGGGCGGGGCGGGCCCGGGGCGGCCCGGCCCGACCGGGTCAGCCCTGGCCCGGGCGCGTCCTGGGCTTGAGGCGCAGGTCCGGCAGGGCGGGCGCGCGCAGCGGCCCGCTCGGGTAGCCGTGCACCCGGCCGAACAGCCGTTCCTCGGCGCCGGCCGCGTACCCTGTCGCACCACCGTCGAGCTCGGCGATCTGGGCCGTCCAGGCGTCACGGGCCCGGACGATGTCCTCGTGCGTGCGGCCCATGAAGTTCCACCACATGACGACGTCCTCGTCGAACGGCAGGCCGCCGATCAGGACCGCCCGGACGGGCGCCCCGGACCCGGCGCGCACCACGAGACCGGAACGGCCCGGCGCCACGTACCCGAGGTTCGACGGCGGCACGGCGCTCCCCTCGAACGTCACGTCGCCGGAGTCGACGAGCAGGGCGTGCTCGTGCTCCGGGTCGACGGCGAGCCGCACCTCGGCCCCCGGCTCGAGGTCGATCTGCGCCCCCACGAGCGGCGTGTACGCGGTCGCGGGCGAGGCCGGCTCCTGGCCCGCCACCCCGAGCCGCCCCATGAAGACCTGCACGACGGCGCCGTCGTGCCGCACCACGGGCAGGTCTCCGTGGTGCTCGAAGTGCGGGTCGACGCCGAGGGCCGAGCCCGGCAGCGCCGTCCACAGCTGGACGCCGTGCAGGCGGGGCGGGCGGTTCTGCGCCGGCGACTCCTCCGAGTGGGAGATGCCCCGGCCCGAGGTCATCAGGTTGAGCTCGCCCGGCCGGACCGTCTGGAGCGAGCCCACGGAGTCGCGGTGCAGGATCTCGCCCTCGAAGAGCCAGCTCACGGTCTGCAGCCCGGTGTGCGGGTGGGGCGGCACCTGCATGCCCTCGCTGCCCGAGACGTCGTCCGGCCCGTAGTGGTCGCTGAAGCACCACGCCCCCACGAGCGACCGGGCACGCTGCGGGATGGTGCGCCGCACGTTCATCGCCCGCGGCCCGCCGAGCGGCACGTCGCGCGGGGTGAGGAGCTCGATGCCGTCGCCTTGCTCGCCCGCGACACAGACCTGCTCGGTCGGCCGGGTCTCCAGGTTGCTCATGCGCCGAGCCTAGATCGCGCGGCGGACGGCCGGGGAGGGGCCAGGGCCCCCGGGGCAGGCCGGGGGCCCTGGCGAAACCGCATACCCGTGGCCCGCGCTCGGCGAGGACCAGGGGCGCCGTGTCGACGTCACGACTCCGATGTGCCCGTCAGACCCGGAACGCCAGGCCTGTTCTGCACGAACACCTCGAACGCGGGCGGTCTTCCGGCCCCGTACAGGCACCTGTGGCGTCATCCACAGCCCGCACCGCGGTACGGGACGTCCTGTCGTTCTCCGGTCGACCATGTGTCCGATGCCCGGGCCGGTCGGTACTGCTGCAGCGCACCGCATCTGCACCCGGATCGTCGAACCACTGCCAACGTTTCTATCCGCGTGTCGCACCAGCGGCAACCGCTCCACGGCTGTAATTTTCACCCTGCGGTTCTCAACAGTTCTATCCACAGGTAATTCCCTGGATTTCCCACACAACACACAGGGCTGTGGACCAAATCTGTGGATAACTAAACGGGCTCAGACCCAGGCGCGGGATCCCGGGGTGCCGCCGGTGGCCGAGTCGCTGCGCGCCTCCAGCTCGTCCGGCGTCGCGATGAAGCCGCCGTCGTCCACGAGGATGCCCGCGATGCGGCTCTGCAGGGACACCGCGAGACGCGCGAGCGAGGCGCGCATGCGCGCGCGGGCGATGACGTGCAGCCCGGACCCGTGCTCGAGCTCCAGCTCGTAGGGGTCGGCCGGCACCCAGGTCATGCGGTAGGCGTACGGCCCGTAGCTGCGCCAGTCCAGCGCCCCGAGCGCACGGGGCACCCGGTCGACGCGCTCGACGTCGATCACGATCGAGCCGTCGTAGGGAGTGCTGCCCGCGAGCGTGTAGCGCGGCGTCCCGTCGGGGGTGACCTGTTCGGCGGACACGTCGGCGGTCGCGATGAGCGACCGCAGCATGGGCAGCACGTCCCCCGGCAGCAGGGGGTGCGCGGAGTAGAGCTGCAGGTTGACGGACGCCGCCGGGTCCGGGACCAGCAGCTGCCGGCCGTCGGCGAGCACCCCGCCGCCGGTCTTGCGCGCGGAGGCGACCGTCCACTGCACGATGCGCAGCTCCTCGGCCTGCGGGAGCGCGTGCGGGAAGGTCCGGGCGATGCCGTCTCGGTCGTCGTACGACGTCGGGGCGGCGCCCCGCACGTCCCGGAGGCCGTCGCTGCGCGCGATCGAATACGCCTCCGCCGTGGTTGCCTGGATCTGCAGCTCGGCGAGGTGCGCCTCCGCGACCTCGAACGGGCCGGTCGCGACATGCTCGTCCCCCAGGCGCATGACTCCGGGCACGAGCGAGTCGGCCTGCGCCATGCCCCGGAACCGGGACCCGGCCATCCGTCGGGACGCCGCGGCGCGGGTCGGTTCTCGGAGCCACGCCACGTCCGAGAACCAGGCGGCGGCGAGCTCGCTGACCGCGACGGGACCATTTGTACTGGGCAGGACCAGAAGGTGACCCGAGGCGTGTTCCGCAGGAATCACGCCCGCCAGAAAAGTCATGCGGGAACCCTACTGCCGCGCACTTTCGCCCATGATGCCAGCGTGTTACAGAGAGGAAACACACTTGTGACGGCGTGCTCACGCAATGGCAGCATTCCCGGCCGGGATTTCGCGGAACCGCGCGGAAGTGCCCGGACCGCATTTTCGGGCGACTGAGTCTCAGTGCAAATGCATGAATATCGCGCCTCAAGGGCCAGGCAAAGCGGATCTATCCGAACTTAGCGCCATGTGTCTGCCGAATTCGCCTTCAGCTCCCCACGCCCGCGATCCCGCGTTCCAGTTACTGACGGCGCAGGCATATGATGTCAGCATGCCCAAGATCATCGGCAAGAGCCTGCACGAGCACCGCCAGATGACGAGGCACAAGCTGTTCACCGCTCTGTCCACCCTCATGGCGGAGCGCGGGTTCGACACCATCACCCTGGCCGACATCGCCGCCGCGGCGAACGTCGGCCGGACCGCTGTCTACAACCACTTTCACGACAAGGAAGCGCTGCTCCTCGGGTTCATCACGCACGAGACCGAGCAGTACGCCCACACCCTGGAGCGCGCGCTGGACGGCGTGAGCGACCCCGTGGAACAGCTCCGTACCTACATCCGCCAGCAGGCTCAGCTCACCCGCGTGTTCCACCTCGCCCCCGGCCCGGACCTGCGGACCGTCCTGTCCCGCGCGACGCTGCAGCGCCTGCGCGAGCACGCCGACATCGTGGAGGCGATCCTGCGCCGGATCCTCACCGCGGGGATCGACGCCGGGACGTTCCCGCCCCAGGACATCGAACCGACGGTGCACCTCGTCAACGCGTGCCTGTCGGGGCGCCTCATCCCGGACGAGCCCGTGGCCCGCGAGCGCACCATCCGCGCCGCGGAGTCGTTCGTGCTGCGCGCGGTCGGTGCCCGGGTCCCGGAGCGAGTCCCCGCCTGAGCCGGAGCGGAACCGCAGGCTCAGGCGGCACGAGTAGAGCCTGAGCCGCAGGTACAGCGCAGGGTGCGGGCTTTGGGAACCCGCCTACCGATAGCCTCTGGCGCGTGTCTTCCGCCGCAGTGAGCTCCGAACCCGCACCCTCGATGCGGCCCGAGCCGCTCGGCGGTGCGTTCACCAAGGTCGTCGCCGCGAACCTCAGCTCGAGCCTGGGCGACGGCATCGCCCGGGTCGCCGCGCCGCTGCTGGCCGCCCAGCTGACGGACGACCCGCTGCTCGTGTCGCTCGTCGCCGTCGCCGCCCTGCTCCCGTGGCTGCTGTTCGCCATCCCCGCGGGTGTGCTCGTGGACCGGATCGACCGCCGGCTCGCGCTCGGCCTGGCGGGTGGGGTCCGCGCGCTCGTGGCCGGCGGCCTCCTGGCGCTGCACCTGACCGGGGCGCTCACGATCTGGTGGCTCCTGCTGGTGGTGCTCCTGTACGGCGTGCTGGAGACGGTCTACGACGGCGCCATCCGCGCCGTGGTCCCGTCGCTCGTGGGCCGGGGTGACCTGCCGCGCGCGAACTCGCGGATCGAGGCCACCGAGATCGTGGTGCAGCAGTTCCTCTCCCAGCCGCTCACTTCCTGGCTGCTCGCGATCTCGGCGGCCTGGGCGCTCGGGCTGAACACCGCCGCGTACGCGGTGGCCGGCGGGCTGGCGCTGACGCTGCCCGCGGTGGCCTCCGGCGTCGCCGCGCGCCGTCGTGCCGCCGCGCCGGCCGACCAGCCCGCCCAGGGGGACCCCGCCGCGTCGGACGAGGAGCCGGGCCGAGGCGCCCCGGCCGCCGCCGGCTGGCGGGCCGAGCTGGTCGCGGGGTTCCGGTTCATCTGGGCCAGCGCGATGCTCCGCCCGCTGTGGATCGTGAGCGTGCTGATCGGCATCTGCCACGCCGCCATCACCTCCACGCTGGTGCTGTTCATCCTGGACCGGCTGGACGTGCCCGAGGCCTGGTACGGCACCTTCATGCTGGCCGGCGCCCTGGGCGCTCTGACCGCGGCGGCCACCACGAGCCGGCTCAAGGCGCGCTTCGGGACGGGACCCGTGATGGCGGTCGCGAACGCCGTCGGGCTCGGGGCCTGGTTCCTCGCCGGCGCATTCCCCCTCGTCTGGGTGGGCGCGGTCGCGATCTTCGTGTCGTTCGGCTGCACGACGACGTGGAACGTGCTGGTCATGTCGCTGCGCCAGGCCGCGGTGCCGAACCACCTGCTCGGCCGGGTACACGGGACCTGGCGCACCGCCCTGTGGGGCGCGATGCCGATCGGCTCGCTGGCCGGCGGCCTGCTGGCTCGCACCGGCTACAGCACGCCGCTGCTGGTCGGGGCCGCGGCGGGCCTTATGGTCGCCGTCGCCGGGCACCGGTACATCGCCACGCTGCCCGACCCGGAGACGCTGGACCCGGAGACGCCGGACCCCGCGTAGACCGGGGCACGGCCCCGGCCGGGCCGCGGGTCAGATCCAGCGCTTCCAGCGGAAGACGCCGAACAGGCCCACGCTCACGGCCAGCATGCCGACCAGTGCCGCCGGGTATCCCCACGCCCAGCCGAGCTCCGGCATGACATCGAAGTTCATGCCGTAGACCGTGCCGACGAGGGTCGGGGCGAACAGGATGGCCGCCCAGCCCGAGATCTTCTTGACCTCCTCGCCCTGCCGGATGCTGACCTCGGAGAGGTGCTTCATCTCCTCGTTCTGCCGCTGCGCGACCAGGGTCGCGGCGACGGTGAGGATGTCGCGCAGCGCGGCGCGGAAGACCTCGATGCGGTCGGCGGCCTCGGTGAGGTGGTCGGCGACGTCGCGCAGGTAGGCCTGCAGCTCGGGGTCCACGCCGTACTTGTCGGCGCCCTTGGCGAGCGAGCCGCACAGGGCCTGCTCGGGCCGGACCGCGCGCTGGAAGTCGATGACCTCGCGGGACAGCTCGTACACGCGCCGCGACACGTCGGGGGCGCCGCCCCAGACGTCGGACTCGATCTCGTCGATGTCGTGGTCCAGTCCCGCCACGACCGGCGCGTACCCGTCCACGACGCTGTCGAGGATCGCGTACAGGACCGCCTCAGGCCCGCGGGCGAGCATCTCGCGGTCCGCCTCCAGCCGGGTGCGCACCGCGGCCAGGTCGGGCGAGGCGCCGTGCCGCACGGTCACCACGAAGTCGGGGCCGACGAAGACGTGCAGCTCGCCGAACTCGACCTCCTCGGCGTCGTCCAGGTAGCGGGCGGCGCGCAGCACCACGAACAGGGTGTCGCCGTAGCGCTCGATCTTGGGGCGCTGGTGCGCCTGGATGGCGTCCTCGATCGCGAGCGGGTGCAGGTCGAACTCGCGGGCGAGCGACGTCAGCTCGGTCTCCTCGGGCCGCTCCAGCCCGATCCAGGCCATGCCGCCCGGGCGCGAGCGCAGCGCGCTGAACGTCTCGGCGAGGTTGTCGTAGCGGGCGGTGCGGACGCCGTCGTCGTAGATCGCGGCGGCGACCACCGCGGAGCGCGGCTCGGGGGCGACGGGACGCGGGGCGACGTCGGGCACGACGCCGACGGTGCGGCGCTGGCGCAGGGCGCCCAGCAGCGGGCGGGCAGGACGGGAGGGCAGGAACGTGGCCATGGGAGAACTCCTGGGGTCGAGCGCAGGAAAAGGACTGCGAACACCGCAACAGGGACGGCCGGGCGACCGGTGGACCTCACGCCCCGACGAGGGGCGGAGCGCACCGGTGCGCGAGAGCCCGCGGACACACGGGCGGGGGAACCGTCAGCTCAGCTGCGGTTCGGACTACTCGGAGGCTCGCTACGGGTCATGCGCGCCACCTCCTTCGTCCTGCGGCGGTCCGCCGCACCAGTTCTTGCTCGACGGGGCCAGTCTAGCCCCGTCGCCCCTCGGGATCGAAACAGTTCGAGAGCAACGTCACAGCACGGGTCACCAGGCGTCGTGGGGCCGGTGGTGCGCGCCGGGCGGGGTGTGGAACTCGTGCGGCGTGGGCGACAGGTAGGCCCGCGCGAACTGCAGCGAGGCCGCCAGGTCGTCGTGCCGCTCGGCCGCGCTGCGGGCAGCGCGGGTCGAGATCTCCACGCAGACGTCGCCGCTCCAGCGGCGCGCCACCAGCTCCTGGAGCACCTTCTCCGCGTGCATGCTGCCGCGGCCGGGCACCAGGTGCTCGTCCCGCGCGCCGTGGTTGCCGTCGGCGAGGTGCACGTGCCGCAGCCGGTCGCCGAACGTGTGCAGCAGGGTGAGCGCGTCCTGCTGGGCCACGCTCGCGTGCGACAGGTCGAGGGTCACGGCGTCGTAGTCGTGCTCCGCCGGGTCCCAGCCCGGCAGGTAGGCCTGGAACTCACGCCGGCCACCACGCCAGGGGTACATGTTCTCGACGGCGATCGTGACGCCGGTCGTCTCGCTCAGCTCACGCACCTGGTCCTGGAACTGGCGCGCGTACTTGTACTGCCAGCGGAACGGCGGGTGCACCACCACCGTGCCGGCGCCGAGCTCGAGGGCCATCTCCGTGGTCCGCTCCAGCTTCGCGACCGGGGACCGGCCCCAGACCCGCTGGCTGACCAGCAGCGTCGGGGCGTGCACCGAGCGGACCGGCATGCCGTTGTCGGCGGCGAGCTTCGCGAGCGAGCGCGGGTTCTGGGTGACCTCCTCGGACCAGATCATCACCTCGATGCCGTCGTAGCCGAGCTCGGCCGCGGCCTCGAAGGCCAGCGGGACACGGCGAGGGAAGACCGAGGCCGTCGAGAGCGTGACGTGCACGTCGGGTACGTCGGGCTCCTGCGGTTCGGTCCTGATCGGTTCGGGCATGCGGGCCACCTTAGAGCGCCTACGTGACTGTGATGTGACCTGGAGGTTCAGATGGGGTTCAGGTGAGGAGACGGTCCCGCGCCAGGTCTCGCGCGGCGTCGGCGGTCGAGCACTCGAGCACGGCCCGGGCCAGGTCCACGCACTCGTCGCGGGACACGCCTGCGAGGGTACCCGCGACGTCCGCCAGAGCACGAGGTGTCATGGACAGAGACGTTACGCCCAGTCCGACGAGTACGGGAGCGAGCAGAGGATCTGCCGCCGCCTCACCGCACACCCCCACCGGAGCACCTTGCAACGCTCCGCCCTCGCTCGCCACCCGGACCAGCTCCAGGACGGCGGGCTGCCACGGGGTCGAGAGCACGGCGACCCCGGCCAGGTCCCGGTCGGCCGCCATCGTGTACTGCGTGAGGTCGTTGGTGCCCAGGCTCGCGAACGAGACCTCCGCCAGCAGGTGCCGCGCCTGGAGCGCGGCGGCCGGGGTCTCGATCATGATGCCCGGCGTGTCCAGGCCGTGCGCCGCGCACGCCGCCGCGAAGTCCCGGGACTCGTCGACGGTGGAGACCATCGGCGCCATCACCCAGACCTCTGCGGTCTCGGCGGCGGCGGCCCGGGCGATCGCGCCGAGCTGCCGGTCCAGCACGTCCGGGTGCGCGACGGCGGTGCGCAGCCCCCGGACGCCGAGCGCCGGGTTGTCCTCGTGGTCCGGCGTGAGGAAGCGCAGGGGCTTGTCGGCGCCGGCGTCGAGCGTGCGGACGACGACCCGGCGGCCCGGGAAGTGGGACAGCACGGCCCGGTATGCGGTCACCTGCTCCTCGACGCTGGGCTCCTCGCCCCGGCCGAGGAAGCAGAACTCCGTGCGGAACAGGCCCACACCGCGCGCGCCCGCCTCGGCGGCGGCCGCGGCGGCCGCCGGGTCGGCGACGTTCGCCACGAGCTCCACCTCGGACCCGTCGCGCGTCACGCCCCGGCCGTCGAACGTGGCGGCGGTGACCCGGCGCCGGGCGCCCTCCACGTCGTCGGCCGACGGGGTACGCAGGACCGTGCCGAGCGTGCCGTCGACCACGAGCTCCTCGCCGTGGGCGAGGTCGTTGGCCCCGGGCAGCGCGACGACGGCCGGGATGCCGAGGGCGCGCGCCAGGATGGCCATGTGCGAGGTGGGGCCGCCGCGCGCGGTGACGATGGCGGTGACCACCGCGGGGTCGAGCATCGCGGTGTCCGCCGGGGCGAGGTCGCTCGCCACCAGCACGAACGGGTGCCCGGGGTCCGGCACTCCGGGCGGGGCCGCGCCGGTGAGCGCGGCGACGATGCGGTCGCGCACGTCGCGCACGTCCCGGGCCCGCTCCGACATGGGCGGGCCGAGCGTCTCGAGCTGCGTCGCCACCGAACCGGCGGCGTCCCACACGGCGCGTTCCGGCGTGAGGTGGTCCTCCCGGACGCGGCGGGCGGCGCCGGCGGCGAGGGTCGGGTCCGCGGCCATGGCCGCGGTCACCGCCAGGACGTCGGCCGCGGTGCCCGACGCGCGGCCCGCGCGCTCCGCGAGATCGGCCTCGACCTGGGCGGCGGCCTCCTCGACGGCGCGCACGGCGTCGTCCGCCGAACCCGTCAGACGGCTCGTGCTCGGCTCCGGTACGCGGGCCGGCATCCGAACCACCGTTCCCACCGCGCGGCCCGGGCTCGCCGGGACCCCCGTGAGCCTCTCGCTCGTCATCCGTACGCTCCCTCGGGCTCGTCGTCGAGTGTGCTCGGAACGTTACACGCGACGCACCGGCCGAGCGAGGCCCGGTCCGGGCGGCCCCGGGTGAGGTGCGGGCGAGGTCCGTCCGCGGCCCGGACGGCGGGCCGCGCGGGCCGGGTGAGGTCCGGTCCGGGGTCCGGATCGTCGGCCGCGGCGGCCGGGTGAGGTCCGGTCCACGGCCCGGCGTGCCGCGTTTCCGCGCGGCGTCGTTCTGACAAGATGTCCGCATGGCCGAGGCCCTGAATGTCGGTTCGCCCGTCGCAGGACGGGTGGTGGCGATGCGTGACGTGCCCGATCCCGTCTTCGCGGAGAGCATCGTCGGCCCGGGTCTCGCCGTCGAGCCGGACGCCGAGCTCGGTGGGCGCGTCGTCGCCCCGTGCGCCGGTGTGATCGTCAAGCTGCACCCGCACGCCTTCGTGCTGCTGGCGCCGTCCGCGGACGCCGAACCGACCGGAGGCCGGGGCGTCCTGGTGCACCTCGGCATCGACACGGTGCAGCTCAAGGGCGAGGGCTTCACGCTGCTGGTCGACGAGGGCGACACGGTCACGGCGGGCCAGGAGCTCGTCGTCTGGTCCCCGACCGCGGTGGCCGAGGGCGGCCGCTCGCCGCTGGTGCCCGTCGTCGCGCTGGACCTGGGGCACGGGCGGCTCGACGAGCTGGTGCGGCCCGGCGCCGTCGTCCGGGCGGGCGACCCGCTGTTCCACCTGGCGTGACCGGCACGCCCCGCAGGTCCTAGGGTCGGGGCCATGGTGCGCACGGTGGTGTTCGACGTCGGAGAGACCCTGATCGACGAGTCCCGGATCTGGCTCCGCTGGGCGGAGCGGCTCGGGGTGCCGCCGCTGACGTTCCTGGGCGTGCTCGGCGGCTGCGCCGCGCTCGACCTGTCCCACCGGGAGGCGTTCGAGCTGCTGCGGCCCGGGCTGGACTTTCAGGCCGAGGCCGCGCGCTGGGCACAGGACGACCCGGACGGGCTGCGCACCGGGTTCGACGCCGACGACCTCTACCCCGACGTGCGGCCCGCGCTGACGGCGCTGCGCGAGGCGGGCTTCGACGTCGTCGTCGCGGGGAACCAGCCGCCCGAGGCGCGGGCCGCGCTGGAGGCCATGGACCTGCCCGCGAGCGCTATCCGCACCTCCGACGAGTGGGGCGTGCAGAAGCCGGAGCCGGAGTTCTTCGCGCGGGTCGCGGAGCTCTCGGGGGTCGCGCCGGAGGAGATCGCCTACGTGGGCGACCGGCTGGACAACGACGTGCTCCCCGCCGCCGACGCCGGGATGATGCCGGTGCTGCTGCGCCGCGGGCCGTGGGGATACCTGCACGCGCGCCGCCCGGAGGCCGCGCGGACGACGGTTATCGACTCGCTGACGGAGCTGCCGGCGGTGCTCGCGCGCTGACGTGTCAGACGTACAGGTCACCCGAGGGACCTGTACGTCTGACACGTGGGGTCAGGTCTGGGTCAGCCGCGCAGGGGCAGCGTGAGGCCCGCGTCGCCGTCCGGCACGACGCGGACCGGGACGCCCCAGTCCTGCTGCGCCAGGTGGCAGGCGGGAAACACGTCGGGGTCCGGCTCACCGTTCGGCAGCAGCGGCACCTGGTCGCACGACGCCGCCTTCGCGGTCACGTGCAGGATGCCCTCGGCCACGTCGGGGTTGATCACCAGGTCGCGGAACAGGTCCGTGCCGCTGCCCGCGCCCGACAGCAGCAGCTCCGGCGGGGTGGCGCTGACCTGGAGCGACGTCGACGGGCCCCAGCGGTCGTCGAGCTTCTGACCGGGAGCCGGGGCGAACGGGACGTCGAGGCGCAGCGCGCCGGAGCCCACGTCGGTGGCGGGCCGGGCGACCTTGTGCGCGCCGCCGTCGAGCACCTCGCCCGCGAGGGTCGCCGGCAGCGCCACGCGCGTGAGCCGGTGCGCGGCCGACTCGACGACGAGCAGGTGCACGGCGTCGTCCGCGACCTCGACGAGCACGTCCGACGGCTCCGCGAGGTCCTTGGCCAGGGTGGTCACCTCGCCGGAGGCCGGGTCGTACCGGCGCAGCGCGCCGTTGTAGGTGTCGGCGACGACGACGCTGCCGTCCGGCAGCACCGCGACGCCGAGCGGGTGCTGCAGCAGCGCCTGGTCAGCGGCGCCGTCCCGGTGCCCGAAGTCGAAGAGGCCCTGGCCGACGGCGGTCTCGATCACGACCGTCTCCGACGACGACGCGTTGAGTAGGTGAACGGTGTCCGGCGCGTCCGGATCCACGTCCAGTTCCTCGGAGACGTCCGAGACGGGGGAGAGAACCAGCCGACGCAACGCAGAGGTCTCGGCGTCCGCGAGCCAGACCGTGCCGTCGGACGCCTGAGCGAGACCTGAGGGCTGAGCGAACCAGGCGCCGGCGCCCGGCCCGTCCTCGAGCCCCTCGTTCATGGTCCCGGCCAGCAGTCGCACGGACCCTGACCCGCCGAGCGCGGCGGGGTCGAACGACCACAGCGTATGGTTCCCGGCCATCGCGACGACGAACACGGAGTGGACATCGGACCATTCCACGTCCCACGGGGAGCTCAGCCGCAGCTGGCGCGCAAGGTAGGCCTCCGTAGGGTCGAACGGCCCGGCCTTCCCCGAGATATTTGGGACGAACTGCGCGCCCCGCGGGATCGGATCGCCCGCGAGAGACTCGCCCTCCAGAGCCACGTTCTCCTGACCGCCCACCATGAACTGCTGCCCCGTACCCGCGACCGTGTACACGGCGCCGTCCGACAACCGCACCCCCCGCAGGGCGTGGTTGACCGTGTCGGCGACCACGACGTCGTACCCGAGCGAGTCCCGGAGGTCCTCCGGCACCAGGCACAGCCCGTTCGGCTCGGAGAACCGCGCCTCGCCGGGCCCGCCGTCGACCAGCCCGCGCTCGCCCGAGCCGATGCGGCGGACCAGGGTCTCGCCGTCGGGCCCGAGCTCCGCGAGGGAGTGGTGGCCGGCGTCCGCGACCAGCACGTTCCCGTTCGGCAGCGCGAGGGCCTTGGCCGGGAACCGCAGCGTGCCGGAGGCGGGAGCGGGCGGCACGTACGGCCCCGAGCCGCGGTGCAGGGTGCCCTTCAGGGCGTGCTCGGCGATCAGGTCGGACACGAGCGCGGCGATCGCGGAGCCGTGCCCCTCCCCCGCCATCTGCGCCACGATGTAGCCCTCGGGGTCGATGACCACGAGCGTGGGCCAGGCCCGCGCGGTGTACGCGCCCCAGGTCACCAGCTCGGGGTCGTCGAGCACGGGGTGGCGCACCTCGTACCGCTCGACGGCGGCAGCGAGCGCGGCGGGGTCGGCCTCGTGCTCGAACTTGGGCGAGTGCACCCCGATGATCACGAGCTCGTCGCGGTGCTGCTCCTCGACCTCGCGCAGCTCGTCGAGGACGTGCAGGCAGTTGATGCAGCAGAACGTCCAGAAGTCGAGGACCACGACCTTGCCGCGCAGCTCGGAGAGCGTGACGGTACGGCCGCCGGTGTTCAGCCAGCCGCGCCCGACGAGCTCGGACGCGCGGACCCGGGGAAAGTTCTGGACGCTGGTGCTCACCCGCCCATTGTCACTCCCGGGCCGAACCGTCCTTGCCGCCGTCCGTCCTGCGGGCACGCCACCGCTCCACCAGCGCCTTGTCGGCCCGCCGGCGGGTGAGGTCGCTCTTGCTGGAGTGCACGGCCGCACGGTGCGCGAGCAGGGCAGCGCGGTCCCGCTCGAGAGCCCACATGAGGGCCTCCCGCACGTCGGCACGGGTTACCCGCGCGCTCCGCGTCTCGTCCATCGTCCCGATCATTCTCGCCGTTTCGTGTCTTTCGGCGCCCGTGCCGGGCGCCGCCAACGTTTCAAGAGGCCGCCGGGGATCTTTTGTGACACCTCGGGGCTTCCTGGCTTTCACCCGGCCATGGTTGGGTGTAGCAGAGGAACGTACCGCGCAAACCTGGCAGTGGGATATCCATCTATCGGATGACTTTCCAGGGCAGACCGGCGTGTCGCCATCCTGCTGCCGTGTCGTGTTGGTGGGTGAGGAGAGGATCAGGGGCATGGACCGTGACGAGGCCAGGAAGATGAAGGAGCAGCTCACCACCTTCGCCAGAGAGCTCGCCGAGAAGCACGGGATCGTGGCGACCCCCCGGTCGCCGAGCGCACAGAGCGAGTCGGACGCCGCCGACGCCGTCCGGGCTCCGACCCTGGCGCTCGGGCTGGTGCCGCAGGAGGACGGCGGCTTCGGCATCGCCGTCCGCTACCGGCTCGGGGTGCCCCGGGCCCGTTCGATCGTGCGCAAGGTCTCGGCCGAGATCGGGCCGGACGCCGACATCCGCCGCACCGGCCGCATCCGCCCGGTGAGCGAGCTCGGCCCTCGCCCGCCGGCGCCGACGTCGCAGGCGGACGGCGACACCGACCGGCGCCGTCCGCTGCGGCCCGGCATCTCCATCGGGCACGTGGGTGTCACGGCGGGCACGCTCGGTGCCTTCGTGACCCGGGCCGTCCCCGGCGACGGTCACCTGTACGCGCTCTCGAACTACCACGTGCTGGCCGGCTCCCCGGAGGCTCGGCCCGGCGACGTCGTGCTGCAGCCCGGGCCGGCCGACGGCGGGCTGGCGCCCGGCGACCGGATCGGCGAGCTCACGCAGGTGGTGGACCTGGACTCGGCCGAGCCGTCCTACACGGACGCCGCGATCGCCCGGCTCGACCGGGTGCCGGTGAGCTTCGAGTACCCCGTGGGCCGGGTGATGAAGACCGCGCGCGCCCTGGGCGGTGAGATCGTGGGCAAGGTGGGCCGCACGACGGCGACCACGCGCGGGCGGGTCACCGCCATCGAGCTCGACGACGTGATCGTCGGCTACGAGGACCTGGGCGCCCTCAGCTTCGACGACCAGATCGAGATCGAGAGCCTCGACGACGGCCCGTTCTCACGCGGGGGCGACTCGGGCGCGCTGGTCTACCGGGAGGACGGTGTGGCCATCGGCCTGCTGTTCGCCGGGTCCGAGTCGGGCGGCCGCAGCGGCAAGGGCCTGACCTACGCGAACCCGATCGACCAGGTGCTGGAGATACTGGACGTGGAGCTCGCCAGGGACCAGGCCCATCCGTTCGGATGAACCCCGGGTCGGCGGTCCCGGCTCCGGCCGAGCCGGGACCGGCCGGGTGAATGTTCGCCCTGCGCACCAGCGTTTCCCGCCCCGGGCGTGTCGCGTTCGGCAGCCGGCGCGACGGGCGTGTCCGGACGGCGCGTCGCACCGGACAACCCGGCTGACCTGCGGCGCAGCACCGGACTCTCCGATGCGTCCCAACACCCTCTCCGCCCCCGGTGGAAGGGGGTAGACACGGGGGACACAATGGATGACCAGGAGGTGATCGGGATGGCAACACTCGACGAGGCCAGGTCCGCAAAAGCCGCATTGCGGGAAAATGTGACCGGGCTCGACGGTGTGATCGGGGTTGGCGTCGCCCCAGAGTTCACGGCGTCAATCGGACAGCCACCACGTGACTACCCCGCACGGAAGCAAGGCACGTCGCCGGCCGGCAGGTCCCCTGTCGAGGTCCTCTCGGAGGACGAGCTGGTCGAGCAGGTGGCAGGGCCCGGCGGGAGCTGGGTGCTGCAGGTCAACGTGACCGACGCACGACTCGTGGACAAGATCCCCGAGGAGATCGACGACGTCGCCGTGCGCGTGCGCGTCGTGGGGGCGGTCCGGGCGGGCTGAACCCGGCGCCGGAGCAGAGCGGGTGCCACCCGCTCCACCCCGGCGCACGCCGGAGTCACCTCAGCCGAGCGTCGTCGGCAGCTCGGGCTTCTCGCCGAGCACCTGCTCCGCGAGGAACGCCGACACCACCTGGTACCAGACCTTGGCGTTCTGCGGGGTCAGGATCCAGTGGTTCTCGTCCGGGTAGTACAGGAACCGGTGCACCGTCTCGCCGTCGTCGGACGCCGGCAGGCCCGACTTGGTGAGCAGCTCGAACCACAGCCGCAGGCCCTCGCCGACCGGGACCCGGTAGTCCTTGTCCCCGTGGATCACGAGCATCGGGGTCCGGATGTCGCCCACCGACAGGTGCGGGCTGTTCTCCAGCGCCATCTCGGGCGTCATCTCGCGCGCCCAGTAGAACGACGCGTCCGTGGTGGGGCCGAACTGGTCCAGCGCCCACAGGCTCGCGTGCGTCACCACGGCCTGGAACCGGTCGGTGTGCCCGGCCACCCAGTTGGCCATGTAACCGCCGAACGAACCGCCCATCGCGGCGGTGCGGGTCTCGTCGATCTCGGGCAGCGCCTCGGCGGCGTCCGTGATCGCCATGAGGTCGGTGAACGGGGCCTTGCCCCAGGCGCCCCAGCCGCGCTGGATGAACTCCTGGCCGTAGCCGGTCGAGAGTGCCGGGTCCGGCAGCAGGACGGCGTAGCCCTGGGCCACGAGCAGCCACGGGTTCCAGCGCCAGCTCCACGAGTTCCACGAGCCCAGCGGGCCGCCGTGGATCCACAGCAGCAGCGGGGCCTTGTCCTCCGGCCCGGCGTCGGCGGGCAGCGCCAGCCAGGCGCGCACGCGCGTGCCGTCCTCGGCCGTGGTCTCGATCTCGGTGAGCGCACCCGGAAGCGCAGGAGCCGGCACCGGGGAACGCAGCACGGTCGCCGCGACGGGCGTCCGCTCCCCCGGCGCGCCCGAGGCGACGAAGGCGCCCAGGTCGACGCGCACCGGCTCGGCCGGGGCGGCGTAGGAGCTGCGCAGCGCGAACAGCGTGGCGCCGTCGGGCGTGACGCTCAGGTCGGAGAAGACGGCGTCGTCGGACGTCACCTTCTCGACCACCACGCCGGCGCCCGGGAGCGCCCCTGCGAAGGTGAGCAGGAAGACCGGGCCGCGGCCGTCGTCGTCGGCCTGGACCAGCAGGCCGCTGCCGTCCGGGAGCCAGGTGGGGCGGCCGGGCCAGCGGTCCCAGTCGTCCGCCAGGACCACCGGGTCGGCGGAGCCGTCGGTCGGCACCAGGGCGAGGCGGACCACCGGGGCCTCGTGCGGCGTCGAGATGGACTCCGTCACGTAGCCGACCCAGGCGCCGTCGGGCGAGATGCGCGGGGCGCCGGTGTCGGCGTCCGGGTCGTCCACCAGGACGCGCCGGTCGCCCGTCGCGGTGTCGTGGGCGACCAGGGTGTTGCGCACGGCCGCGCCGGGGTCGCTCACGTTCCAGGTGGTCACGAGCGTCGTGCCGTCGGCGGAGAGGTCGGCGGAGTGGTCCGTCAGGTGGCGGCCCGCGCCGGTGAGGTCGCGCAGGTCGAGGTGCTTGGCCTGCGTGTCCGGGGCGGCTGCCGGTGTCTCGCCGTCGGCCGGCTTCGGCAGGGGTGCGGCGGGCTCGTCGGCGAGCGCCGCCAGGTCGCCGACGAAGCGGCGCTCCTGGTCGGGGCCGAGGTCGTGGTCCCAGTAGCGCACGGGGTAGCCGGTGTGCAGGATCGCGGAGACCTTCTGGTCCTTGCGGGCCTTGCGCAGCTCGGCGTCCTGCGCCAGGTCCTTCGCGGAGGGCAGCAGGCTCGCGGCGACGCTCACGGTGTCGGCGTCGCGCGCCACGAGCGGGCCGCCGACGCCGCCCTGCGGGGCCGCGATGACGCGGGCCTCGCCACCGCCCGCGGGCAGGAGCCAGAGAGCCGGCCGGGGCTCGTCGCCGTCCTTGGCGTCCGGGTCCGGCCGTGCGGAGCTGAACAGGAGGTCACCGGACCGCGTGAACACGGCCGACGACTCGCCCTTGGCGGACCGGGTCAGGCGCCGCGCCGGTGCCTCGCCCGCCGGGTCCACCTCCCAGAGGGCGGTGCGGTAGGCGGTGCGCTCGTCGTCGAGCGTCTGGAGGGTCGCGACGAGCCGGGTGCCGTCGTGGCTGGCCGTGAGGCCGGTGACGCGCGGGATCGCCACGTAGTGGTCGAGGTCGTGGAACGGGGTCTGCGGGGTCTGCGGAGTTTCGCTCACGCCGCCGTCCTATCACGCCGGGGCGCTGGGTGACATGAGTTTTCGCTCAGCCCTCGCCGCGTTTCGCGGCCTGCTCCGCCTTCTTCGCGAGCATCTCGTTGTACGCCTCGAGCTCGGCGTCGCCGTCGCGCTCCGCCTTGCGGTCGCTGCGCCGGGCCTCGCGGGCGTCGGACTTGGTCCAGGAGATCGCGACGGCGACGGCGAGGAGCAGCGTGGGCAGCTCGCCGATGCCCCAGGCGACGGCGCCGCCCTTCTGCTGGTCCACGATGGCGCTCGGGCCCCACGGGCGGCCCATGAGCCCGAACCAGTCGGGGACGAGCAGCGCGGTGCCGGAGGTGAGCGTCACGCCGAAGAACGCGTGGAACGCCATGGTGGCGAACAGCAGCACGAGCCGCATCGGGTAGCCCGGCCGGGTGGGGCCGGGGTCGACGCCGATCAGCGCGTTCGCGAAGAGGTACCCGACGAGCGTGAAGTGCAGGATCATCCACAGGTGGCCCGCGTACGTGGTCAGCGCCAGCTCGAACAGGGGCGTGAAGTAGAAGACGATCATGCCGCCCGCGAACAGGACCGCGGCCACGATCGGGTTGGCCAGGAACCGGCCGAACGCGGAGTGGACCAGCAGCAGCACCCACTCGCGCGGGCCGCGGGAGTCGTCCTTGCGCGCGGGGACCGCCCGCAGCAGCAGGGTGACCGGCGCGGCCAGCACGAGGAACAGCGGCACGACCATCGCCAGGATCATGTGCTGCACCATGTGCGCGCTGAACAGCACGTGGCCGTAGACGGCGGCGCCGCCGTTGGTCGCCCAGAAGAGCACGACGATGCCGAGGCACCACGAGACGGTGCGGCCCACGGGCCACGCGTCCCCGCGGGCGCGCAGCCGGAGCGCCCAGCGCACGTACACGATCAGGGCGGCCGCGCAGGCGAACGCGACGATGACGTCCCACTGGAACTCGGTGAGCCAGCGCAGCGTCGAGGGCTCGGGCGGCAGGGGGTGGCCGGTGACGATCTCGGCCGGGGTCGGGTCGACGATCTCGTCGTCGGGCACGGGGGGTGCCGTGGAGCCGAGGGCGACCGCGACGCCGGACACCGCGCCCATGACCCCGACCTCGACCGCGGCGAGCCGCCAGAACAGGCCGATCGCCGCGTTCCGCGTGGCGCTGCCCGTGGACAGGCGGGCGACGACGGTGCTGCGGTGCAGCCAGCCCAGGCCGCCCAGCACGATCAGCAGCACGGCCTTGACCACGAGCAGGATGCCGTAGTCGGTGGTCAGCCCGTCGAGCGACCCGATCCGGATCCAGGCGCTGACCAGGCCGGAGATCGCGACGGCGGCGAAGCACCACAGCGCGATCGCGGAGTACCGCCGGATCACGTCGGCGGTGGCGGCGTGCCGGAGGCCGACGAAGACGATCGCGGCCAGCCCGCCGATCCACAGGGCCGCGCCGCCGAGGTGCAGGAACAGGGCCGAGATCGCGAGGTCGTGGCTCGCGGCACCGGCCGCGTGCCCCGTGGAGGACTGCATGCCGAGGGCGACCAGCGGCAGCGCCATCGCGCACAGCGCGCCGACCGACCCCCGCACCAGCAGGGCGACGGCGGCCGTGAGGGCCGCGACGATCACGATCCCCAGGTAGGTGCGGCCCACCGCGATCGTCGAGACGTACTCCATCAGCGCCGGGCCGAACGTCGGCGAGTCCAGGGGCAGGTAGGTGGACCACGAGAAGCGCAGGACGAGCTGCACCAGCGCGGCCACGGTCCACACGCCCGCCGCGATCCCCGCGACCCCGAGCGCCCGGTCCACGAGCGGCCCGCGCGGCAGCACCCAGGCGGCCAGCGCGAGCGTGCCGATGGTCACCGCCACGGCCAGCTCGGTGGCCACGGTCGCGACGGGCACGCCCCACCGCACGACGACTCCCGGGTCCGCGAAGTTGGCGAACGCGGTGAACGCCCCGGAGAACGCGCCGGCGGCGAAGAGGGCGGCCAGCGCGACGAGCGCGGCGGCAGGTAGGGCGGCGGCGAGCCACGAGGGGCTGGTCGGGCCGACCTCGGCGCTCTTCCGCGCGGTCCTGCTGGTCCCGTTCCGGGCGTCGGTGGGGGTCACACGGTCCAGCCTAGGCGCGCGCGGCAGCGGTTCTGACCGTCCGCGGGCATCCCGTTGACCACATCGCGAGCATCCCGGCACCAGTGCTTTCGGCGATGTTCAGAAAAAGTTCGGAAGGATTATGCACCAAACCCAACCCTTTAGCCCTCTTCTGCGTTGTGACCAGTGTGGACCTCGTGAACATCATCACCGAGACCGACGACTCCGTGCCGTGCTCGGAACAGCCCGAGCTCTGGTTCGCTGAGCACCCGGCGGACCTCGAGGAAGCGAAGCGCGCGTGCGCCGCGTGCCCGCTCAAGGCGCAGTGCCTCGCGGGCGCTCTCGCCCGCCGCGAGCCGTGGGGTGTGTGGGGCGGAGAGATCGTCGTCGACGGAACCGTGCGCAGCCGCAAGCGCCGTCGTGGCCGACCGCGCTCGATCGGCGGCATGCGCGTGGCGTGACGGCCGCGTGACCAGACGTCGTCCGGGGCACGGCGGCCGCGTCCGGCCGCCGTGATCTGTCGGGCAGTGCGCCGGGCCGTACCGCGGATCTCCCAGACCGATCCGGGCCGGCGCACTGTTCCGGCCGTCCGGCGCTTTGGATCGATCCACACGAAGACGTGCGAAACGTGTCAGACCCCCAGGCCACGAAAGTGACC